>NZ_JBSFRB010000026.1:0-113222 GCF_053589015.1 Streptomyces sp. NPDC003393
GGATCGCGCAGCACGACGTTCGCGGCCACGGCGTCATGGCCCTCACGGAACACGGTGGCCGTGACCTGGAACGACTCACCGGTCACCGCCTTGGCCGGACGGCGGCCGTACTCCACTGCCGGGCGGACGTCCCGCACCGGAATGCGGCCGGGGACCGTGGCCGGACTCGGGGTCGAACTCATGGTGTCACCTCCACCGTGCTTGAGGCCGGGCTCGCGCCCGGCCGGGAACCGCGTCTTCTCGGCATGTCCTTCTCGGCGCCCTCCCCGGCGTGTCGCCCGGGGAGGGCGTGCGGGGTGCGTGGGCTCCACGCACCCGGGGCTCTGCGTCCCGGTGGCCCGAGTGATCCGGCGGGCTCCGCACCAGGTGGGCTCTATGCCCCGGCGGGCGAACGCCTCTCCTTCGCCCTGCGCCGGCTGCGCCGCGTGACGACACCGACGTGCGGCCGGCTGCTGCTCTGCTCGCGCAGATAGGTGACGAGGTTGGTACGCAGATAGCGCTCCGCGGCGTCCGCGGCCTCCCGCGCGCAGCGCTTGCCCATCAGCACGCACAGGGTGTAGCCGGAATCCTCGAAGGTGGCCCGCACCCTGCGGTCGTCGGGGGACGCGAGCATCGCGCGTTCCCACGCCCGGTAGTGCCGCAGATGCCGTGCGACTTCGGCCTTGGCGGGTAGCAGCATGGCGCCGTTCACCTTTCGGATGCGCTCGATGGGCACGTCTCCCCGACGGTCGGGGCGGTGACCGTGCACGGAGGCACGGATCCCGTTCACGGCGCTCGAGACTTTCACTCATGGTGCACGTTCAACGACCCACCGTCCTGTTGGATCTTCAACCAGCGTGTTTCGCCTGCTCGCCGCGGTCCTGGCCAGAGCGTCGGACACCTCCTCGCCGCCCGCTCGGGTTGCACGAATGGCGTAGCGCGCCCACTGTGGGATCTGACTCAGAGGCAACACGTGCTCACGCTTCGTACTCGGGGGCTGAGCCTTACACAGGGGCCTTGAGGGAGCGCGAGCCTCGCCGTGAGGAGCCAACGACGATGAAGACCGCAGTGCCCTGCTACTACCACCTCGACGTGGAAGTCAGCCCGGAACGGGTCGGGCAGGTCAGGCGCATCCTGGCCGCTCACCTCCGGTTCTGGGACCTGGAGGACCTCGTCGAACCCGTGTGCGGGGGAGCCGAGATGCTGCTGAAGGCCATCGACGAGCACGCCCGCGACAAGCACACGTCCATCGAGATGTGGTGGACCGGCCAGCACCTCATCACCGCCGTCGGGGAGAACAACCACGACCTGCGCCCGGACCAGGACCTGCGCGGCTGCCTGGCCCGCATCGCGGCGACGAGCGACGGCTGGGGCTGCTGCGCCTCCGAGACCGGCAGCAAGGTCATCTGGTTCTCGCAGCGGGCCCGTGCCGGGGTGCGTGTCCCGCTGGTCCCCAGGGCTCCCGAGCCGACCCTGCGCGAGGGTCTGAAGACGCCCCGCGCCATGCCGGTCGCCGCGCTGGCCTCTCCGGTGGGCGGTCCGGAGGACGCCTTGGAAGAGGCCGTCCTGGAGGAGGCCCGGTGACCGCGCGCGGACGCCATAAAGGGGTACCCGTTCCCGTGTGGAGCGGGTACCCCTACCCGCTGGGCGCCGCCTACGACGGCGAGGGCACCAACTTCGCGCTGTTCAGCGAAGTCGCCGAACACGTCGAACTCGTCCTCGTGGACGACGCCGGCACCCACCGCCACGTCCCGCTGACCGAGGCCGACGGCTTCGTGTGGCACGGCTATCTGCCCGGTGTCGGGCCCGGGCAGCGCTACGGCTACCGGGTGCACGGTCCCTGGCACCCGGCGGCCGGCCACCGCTGCAACCCGAGAAAGCTGCTCCTGGACCCCTACGCCAGGGCGGTGGACGGCCAGATCGACAACCACCCCTCCCTGTACGAGCGCGCCCCGCACAGTCCCGACCCGGCCGACAGCGCCGGGCACACCATGCTCGGCGTGGTCACCGACCCCGCCTTCGACTGGGGTGACGACCGGCCGCCGCGGCGCGCGTACTCCGACACCGTGATCTACGAGGCACATGTGCGCGGTCTGACCCGCACCCACCCCGACGTGCCGCCCGAACTGCGCGGCACCTACGCCGGGCTGGCGCACCCGGCGGTGATCGAGCATCTGACCTCGCTGGGCGTGACGGCCGTCGAACTGATGCCGGTGCACCAGTTCGTCCACGACGGCGTGCTCCAGGGCCGGGGCCTGACCAACTACTGGGGTTACAACACCATCGGCTTCTTCGCGCCGCACAACGGCTATGCCGCCCGCGGCACCCGCGGCGAGCAGGTCGCCGAGTTCAAGTCGATGGTCAGGGCGCTGCACGCGGCCGGGCTCGAGGTGATCCTCGACGTCGTCTACAACCACACCGCCGAGGGCAATGAGAAGGGCCCCACCCTGTCCTTCCGCGGCATCGACAACGCCTCCTACTACCGCCTCGTCGACGGCGACTGGGCGCACTACTACGACACCACCGGCACCGGCAACAGCCTCCTCATGCGCCACCCCTACGTGCTCCAGCTGATCATGGACTCACTGCGGTACTGGGTCACCGAGATGCACGTCGACGGCTTCCGCTTCGACCTGGCGGCCACCCTGGCCCGGCAGTTCCACGAGGTGGACCGGCTGTCGGCGTTCTTCGACCTGATCCAGCAGGACCCGGTGATCAGCCGGGTGAAGCTGATCGCCGAGCCGTGGGACGTCGGTGAGGGCGGCTACCAGGTGGGCAACTTCCCGCCGCTGTGGTCGGAGTGGAACGGCCTGTACCGGGACGCCGTACGGGACTTCTGGCGCGGTGAGGAGCACACGCTCGGCGACTTCGCCTCCCGCCTGACGGGCTCCGCGGACCTGTACGCCCACAACCGCCGCCGGCCACGGGCCAGCGTCAACTTCGTCACCGCGCACGACGGTTTCACCCTGCGCGACCTGGTGTCGTACAACGACAAGCACAACGAGGCCAACGGCGAGGGCAACCGGGACGGGGAGAGCGCCAACCGGTCCTGGAACTGCGGGGCGGAGGGGGAGACCGACGACCCGGCGACCCTCGCCCTGCGCGCCCGCCAGCAGCGCAACCTCCTGGCCACGCTGCTGCTCTCCCAGGGCATCCCGATGCTCTGCCACGGCGACGAGCTGGGCCGCACCCAGCGCGGCAACAACAACGCCTACTGCCAGGACAACGAGGTCTCCTGGATCGACTGGAGGCTGACCGCCGCGCAGCGGGAGCTCGCCGACTTCACGCGCTACGTCATCGCCCTGCGCGCCGCCCATCCCGTGCTGCGCCGCCGCCGCTTCTTCCAGGGAGAGACGGCGACCCGTGACGACCAGCCGCTGCCCGACCTGGTCTGGATGCTCCCGGACGGCCGGGAGATGGCCGAGGAGGACTGGCTGCGCTCCGACGCGCACTCGGTGATGGTCTTCCTCAACGGCGACGCCATCGCCGAGCCCGACCGCAAGGGCCGGCGCGTGGTGGACGACTCGTTCCTGCTGCTCCTCAACGGCTACTGGGAGGCGGTCGACTTCCGCATGCCGGGCCCCGCCTACGGCGACCGCTGGACCACGGTCCTCGACACGGCCGAACCGCACGGCCCCCCGGACGAGGCGGAGCACAAGCCGGCCGGCGGCCTCCTCGTGGAGCCCCGCAGCCTGGTCCTGCTGTCCCGGCCGCCGAGGACGGCGCGCTGAACCAACAGCCCGGAGCCCTGCCCGCGACGGTGCCCTCCCGGGATCGGTTCCGGGTGGGGCACCGTCGCGGGCAGAGCCCCGGCACGGGTCTTCCGGCGGCCGGTTCGGTGCGGATCCTCTGCCCGCGGCCGGTTCAGGCCTCCCGGCGGGAGGTCACCGTGAACTGGGCGCCGTCCGCATCCCGCAGCACGGCCTCGTCGGCGCCCTCGCGCAGGACGCTGCCGCCGTGGCACTCGGCGGCCCGGGCGCAGGCGGCCACGTCCGCCACCCGGAAGTGGATCTGCCAGTGCGGGCGGATCGTGGGGTCGGGGGCCGCCTCCAGAGCCCCCGACTCGATGCGGGCCACGACCTCGCCGTGGCTGCGCAGCACGACCTCCTCGCCCTCGTAGTGGACCTGGCAGCAGCCTGGCCGGTCCGAGGCCCAGTCCAGGACCTCGCCGTAGAACATGGCGGCGTCGAACGCGTCGCGCGTGTGCAGGCGGATGAAGGCGGGCGCGGCCTTGCGCCACGTCTCCCAGTCGGTGAACAGCTCACCCTCCCAGATCCCGAAGGTCGCGCCGTCCCGGTCGGCCAGCAGGGCGGCCCGCCCGGGCGGCAGCGAGATCGGGCCGACCGCCGCCGTACCGCCGCGTTCCTGCACCCGCGAGACGGCTTCGTCGGCGCTGGGCACGGCGAAGTACGGGGTCCAGGCCACGGCCATCTGCCACATCGAGGCCACGGCCGCGATCCCCGCGACCGGCGCGCCGTCGGCGAGCGCGATCCGGAAGTGCTCACCGAGCTTCGCCGTCGAGCGCCAGTCCCAGCCCAGCACGGCGTGGTAGAAGCTCTCGGTGGCCTCGAGGTCACGGCTGGTGAGGCTGACCCAGCAGGGCGCGCCGCACACCGAGTGGGTGGAGAGGACGCCGGGCTCGCAAGGGCCGGAGGGTGTCGCATCGTGGTTCATCGCACGTCCTGGTTTCGCCGACCGGTGGCCACCGGCCTCCCACCAGTGTCCGACGGGAACATGCCGGGGCGCCTGCCGAGTACCCTCCCGATGCCGCCGAAACGGCCGCCCGGACCGCACCCGTCACCCGACCGGAGCATCAGCGGCGTGACCCGCCGGATGATCGGGGTGCCGGCCTTCAGAGCGTCTCGGCGAGCAACTCCTCCCGCAGCTGGGCGAAGCAGCCGCTGAGCAGCCGTGAGACGTGCATCTGCGAGATCCCCAGCTGCTGCGCGATCCGGCTCTGCGTCATGCCCCGGAAGAACCGCAGGTAGAGAATCATGCGCTCGCGTTCGGGCAGTGCCTCCAGACACGGTTTGACGGCCACCCGGTCCACCACGAGGTCGTAGCGCGGGTCGGCCTCGCCCAGGCCGTCCCCGAGCGCGTAGCCCTCGGTGCCCGGCACCTCCGCCTCCAGGGAGAGCGCGGCGAAGCAGTCCAGGGCCTCCATGCCGGTGCGCACGTCGCTCACGCTCAGACGGGTGTACTCGGCGATCTCGGTGACGGTCGGCGCCCGGCCCGGCGTGGTCTGCGCCAGCTCCTTGGTCGCGCGCCGCACCCGGTTGCGCAGGTCCTGGACCCGGCGCGGCACGTGCAGCGTCCACATGTGGTCGCGGAAGTGCCGCTTGATCTCCCCGGTCACCGTCGGCACGGCGTACGCCTCGAACGCGTAGCCGCGCGCTGGATCGTAGTGGTCCACGGCCTTGACCAGACCGAGCGCCGCCACCTGGTACAGATCCTCCAGGGCCTCGCCGCGCCCGCGGAAGCGGACCGCGATCCGCTCGGCCATCGGCAGCCACACCTGGACCAGCTCGTCCCGGAGCGCCTTGCGCTCGGGGCCGTCCGGCAGCCGCGCGAGCCGCTCGAACGCCGCCGCGGTGTCGGGGGCGTCGTCGTGCGGATGGGACTTCGTTCTGCCGGTGGTACGCATACGCTGCGCCTCCCTCAGCAGGTGCTCGATGGACGGACACCGCGGGAGGCGCGGGCTCGGACCAAAGGACGGACGTCGGGGCCCGGCGCGCCGGCTCCCACGGACGTGCCTCCTGTCCGAAGCACTCATCTATGGATTCCCGATGCGGGCGATTCCGAAACAATTACAAAAATCGGTGACGGTGTGCGATCGAATGATTCTGAATCGTCGAGCAGTGTGTTCGGAATTCCCGTGGCGATGATTATGGGGAATTTCTTCGACCATGCGCGACGGCCGTGAGTGATCGGTGTGAAAGGACCGCGGTCACGCCGGGTCTTGACCGCCTCTTGGGCCACATACCTCTGTCACAGAGGTAATGTGCCTGGCGTGGAACCGGGGACGGGCACCGACATGCCACCGGAGACCTATGCCGAGGAGCTGGCCGACGCGCTCGTCGGCGTCCTGCGGCCGATCCGGCGCCGGCTGCGCGCCGGACTGACCGTGCCGCGGCTGCGCGGCGCCGAGGTGGAACTGCTGCGCCTGGTCGAGGCCCGCCCCGGCATCGGTGTCTCGGAGGCCGCCAAGGAGCTGCACCTGGCGGGCAACTCCGTGTCGACACTGGTCAACCGGCTGGTCCGGGACGGGCAGCTGGTGCGCGAGACCGACCCCGCCGACCGGCGGGCCGCCCGGCTGCGGCTCACCGAGGCCGCCGGGACACGCCTGCGCGACTGGCGCGCGCGCCGGGCCGCCCTGGTCCGCCGTCAGGTCGACCGGCTCGACCAGGCCGACCGGGACGCCCTGCGCGCCGCGATCCCCGCCCTGCGCAGGCTGGCCGACAACCTGCGTGAGGAGGCCGACCGACCATGACACCGGACACCGCCGGGGCCGCCGCCGAGCGGGCACCGGCCGACGACGCCGTCACCTGCACCGGACTCGCTCACGCCTTCGGCGGGACCAAGGCCGTCGACGGCCTCGACCTGGCCGTACGCCCGGGGGAGGTGTTCGGGCTGCTCGGGCCCAACGGAGCCGGGAAGACCACGGCGATCCGCTGCGTCACCACGCTGCTGCCGGTCCCCGCCGGCATGGTCCGCGTCTTCGGTCACGATCCCGCCCGCGACCGGATGGCCGTCCGCCGCCTGCTGGGCTACGTCCCCCAGCAGCTGTCGGCCGACGCCGCCCTCACCGGCCGGGAGAACGTCACCCTGTTCGCCCGCGTCTTCGACGTCCCGCGCCGCGAACGCGCCGCCCGGGTCGCCCAGGCGCTGGCCGCCGTGGACCTGACCGCGGCCGCCGACCGGCTGGCCAAGACGTACTCCGGCGGCATGGTCCGCCGCCTGGAACTGGCCCAGGCCCTGGTCAGCGCGCCCCGCCTGCTGATCCTCGACGAGCCCACGATCGGCCTGGACCCGATCGCCCGCACCGGAGTGTGGGAGCACATCAACGCCGTCTGCGTCGCCACCGGCATGACGGTCCTGGTCACCACGCACTACATGGACGAGGCCGACCAGTACTGCGACCGCGTCGCCCTGATGCACCGTGGCCGGATCAGGGCCCTGGGCACGCCCGCCGAACTGCGCGAGGGACTCGGCGAACGGCGCCGCGCCCAGGGCGCCCCGGCCACCGATCCGCCGCCCACGCTCGAGGACGTCTTCCGTGACGTGGCCGGCAGCGGCCTCGACGACACCTCAGGAGATTTCCGCGATGTGCGAAGCACCCGCCGCACCGCCCACCGTCTCGGCTGATCCGGCCGGCGCGGACGGCATCGGCCTCCTCGTGCGCCCCCCGCGGCCCCGTGCGGGCTGGCGGCTGCTGCCCGCCCGCGTCGGCGCCATGTGCGCGGTGGAGCTCCAGAAGCTGCGCCACGACCGCACCGAGCTCTACACCCGCGCGGTCCAGCCGGCGCTCTGGCTGCTGATCTTCGGTCAGACCTTCACCCGCATCCGGGCGATCCCCACCGGCGGGATCCCCTACATCGACTTCATGGCGCCCGGCATCATCGCCCAGTCCGCCATGTTCATCGCCATCTTCTACGGCATCCAGATCATCTGGGAGCGGGACGCGGGCGTCCTCAACAGGCTCCTGGTGACCCCGACACCACGCTCGGCCCTGGTCACCGGCAAGGCGTTCGCGGCCGGCGTGAAGTCGCTGATCCAGGCCGTCGTCGTGATCGTCATCGCCGCCCTGCTGGGCGTGGCGCTGACCTGGAATCCGCTGCGGCTGCTCGGCGTGGGCGCCGCCGTGGTCGTGGGATCCGCGTTCTTCTCCTGCCTGTCGATGACCATCGCCGGGATCGTGCTCAGCCGCGACCGGCTGATGGGCATCGGTCAGGCGATCACGATGCCGCTGTTCTTCGGCTCCAACGCGCTGTATCCCGTGGCCGTCATGCCGGGCTGGCTCCAGGCCGTCAGCAAGGCCAATCCGCTCAGCTACCAGGTCGACGCGCTGCGCGGACTGCTGCTGGGCACCTCCGCGCATCTGGCCCTCGACTTCGCCGTCCTCGTGGTGGCCGCCGCGCTCGGCATCACCGCGGCCTCCGGCCTGCTCGGCCGGCTCGCCCGCTGACGGGGGGCTCACCCATCCGTCGGGCGGCCGTACGGCGTGATGTGCGGCACGCCCGCGGCGGCGGCCGGAAGGGCCGAATCGGAGGTTTCTCCAGCACACGGCTTGATCAGCGATCAATTGCCGGTGAATTCCCAGGCCACGCCGCATTCGGCACATTTGACAGTGCGCTCGGCGCACAGATAGGAAGCAGCTCTTGGTAGTCGAGAGGTGCAATGTGTACGAGCCGAACGTGGTCGGGGACTGGCAGGAGTACGACGGACATGCCGGTCTGCGCGTCCGCGTCCACCGCCTGGAGCCGGCCGAGCCGCCGCGCGGGCGTGACGACGCGGCCGAAGGGCTGACGTACTTCCGGGTCCGCATCACCGTCGAGAACCGTGGCACGCGCAGCTTCGGCATCCATGTGGAGGACGGCCAGATCGACGTGCGGCTCGGCCCCGACGGGGAGGGCGCGCTCGTCGACTGGCGCAACTCGCAGTTCATCGAGGGCTACGACGTCTACCCGCTGCGCCGGGTCACCGCCGTGCTGTACGCCGCGGGTCCGGAGTCGTCCCTGTCCCAGGTGGACGTCCAGGTGCAGCTGCGCGTCGACGAGGAGTGGACCGACCGGCGCATGTGGACCGGGGGCATCGGTGCGTGCGAGGAGTCCGTCGCGGCGGGCGCGGCGTGCGCGAGCGCCCAGGGCGGGCTGATGCACCAGATCAGCAACTTCCTGCGCGACCAGGCCGAACCGGGCACCGCCGGCTGACGTCACCCGGCGGTGGGCGGTGCCGGGCCCCGTCGGGCCCGGCCGCCTCAGTGCGGGATGCCGTCGATGATCTCGCGGGCGCCCTGGCGGAGCAGGGCCACGGCGACCGAGGTGCCGAGCGTCGCCGCGTCCAGGCGGCCCGCCCACTCGTGGGCGTTGAGCCGGGTCTTGCCGTCGGGGGTGAACACGCACGCCCGCAGCGACAGCTCACCGCCGCCGTCGACCCGCGCGTATCCGGCGATCGGGCTGTTGCAGTGCCCCTGGAGCACATGCAGGAACATGCGCTCCGCGGTGGCGACGCGGTAGGTGTCGGTGTCACCGAGGGCGCTGACCGCCTCGATCAGCTCGGTGTCCCCTTCCCGGCACTGAAGGGCGAGGATGCCCGCGCCGATCGGCGGCATCATCGTCTCCGGGGACAGCACCTCGCTGATCACGTCCTGCCGTCCGATCCGCTCCAGGCCGGACACGGCCAGCAGCAGGGCGTCCGCCTCCCCGGCCGCGAGCTTCTCCAGCCGCCGGTTGGCGTTGCCGCGGAACGGGACGCACGTCAGGTGCGGATGGGTGGCGGCCAGCTGTGCGATCCGGCGCACCGCGGACGTACCGATCCTGGTGCCGGGCGGCAGCTCGTCAAGGGTGAGTCCGCCGGGGTGCACCAGGGCGTCGCGGATGTCGTCCCGCGCGAGGAACGCGGCGAACGTGGTGCCCGCGGGCAGGGGCCGGTCGGCGGGCACGTCCTTCAGACAGTGCACCGCGAGATCCGCCTCCCCGGCCAGCAGCGCGGCGTCGACCTCCTTGGTGAACGCGCCCTTGCCCTCCACCGTGGCCAGGTCACCCAGCCACTTGTCGCCGGTGGTCTTCACCGGCACCACTTCGGTGCGCACACCCGGGTACAGGGCGGCCAACTCGGCACGGACACGCTCCACCTGAGCCAACGCCATCGGCGAGTCCCGGGAGACGACACGGATCATTTCAGGCACGGCCATGCGGCACACGATAGACCTTCCCGGGGACCCTGAAGTCACCGGACGCCGCTCACGGCCCCACCCGAGGGCGGGCGAGCGGACGGGACCGCCGGACACGCCGCGCGACGGCACCGGGGCCAGCGGCGACACCCTTCGGGCCGGGCCCGGAGGCACCGCGCCCGGACCCGACACGGCGCCGCTACCTCAGCGGGTCGTCCGGCAGGTCTGCCGCCGATTCCTCGGGGGTGAGGTCCGGGCGCAGTCGCAGCCAGGAGGGCTGGCGCAGCATGCCCGCGCGGGTGCGGACGCTGTAGCGGACCTCGCCGACCAGGCGGGGCAGCACCCAGTGCGCGCCGCGCGCGGCCGGTACGGGGTCGAAGGGGCACACGTCGGTCGCCAGGTCCGCGAGCAGCGCCGCGAGCTCCGAACGCTCGGCCTCGCTCCAGCCCGTTCCCACGCTGCCGACGTACCGCAGCCTCCCGCCCCCGCGCTGCCCCATGAGCACCGCGCCGGGCAGCCCGGTCAGCCGTCCCTTGCCGGGCAGCCAGCCGCCCACCACGACGTCCTCGCTGCGCATGTTGCGGATCTTGATCCAGGCCCGGGAACGCACCCCCGGCTCGTACACCGAGTCCAGCCGCTTGCAGACCAGGCCCTCCAGTCCGTGCTCCCGGGTGGCGGCCAGGGCTTCGGCTCCGTGGCCGAAGACGGCGCCGGGCGTCGACCAGTAGGGTCCGTCGAGGCCGAGCGCCTCCAGCCGCTCGCGGCGCTCCACGTAGGGCAGCCGGATCAGCGGCCCGGCGTCCAGGTACAGCACGTCGAACAGCACCGCGTGCACGGGGATCCGCGCCGCCCGGCGCGAGGCGAGGGCGGGGGCGTGGGCCAGGCCCATGCGGCTCTGGAGCAGCTGGAAGCTGGCGCGGCCCGCCTCGTCCAGTGCCAGGATCTCGCCGTCCAGGATCGCGGGCGTGGTGCCCAGGGCACGGCCCAGCGGGAGCAGCTCCGGATAGGCGGCCGTGATCTCCTCGCCGGAGCGGGCCCGCAGCACCAGGGAGCCGTCGCCGGGCAGATACGCCACCATGCGCTGGCCGTCCTGCTTCGTCTCGTACGCCCAGCGCGCGTCCTGGGCGGGGGAGGGCAGCGAACCGGGCGTGGCGAGCATGGGCGGGATCAGCGGCAGGGTCACGGCTGAAGGTGTCGACGCACCGTCCCGGCGTCAAGCGCCCTCCGGATCGCTTTCCCCTGAACGGGGGGGCGCGCAGAAGACGGCCGGGGGGCGGCCGGGGAGCAGGCGCCCGCCTCCACCGTGCCGCCGGGCGCGTACGACCGTGCGCGCCCCGCCGGGCCGACCCGCACCCGGACCTGAGCCGGCGGAGCCGCCGCGCCCGCCGTCCGCCGCGCTTGATGTGGTGTGGCAACCGCCTCATTCTGAGGATATGGAGCAGGCCTCCGCCACGGCCGTGGTCGACGCCCACGGCATCGTGACGGGCTGGAGCGAAGGGGCCCGGCGGCTGACCGGATATCCGGCCGAGGAAGCGGTCGGGCTGCCGGTGCGCGTGCTGCTCGCGGAGGAGCCGCCGCCCCGGGCCCCGAGCACGGTCTCGGGCCCCGCCGTCCTGCGCCACCGGGACGGCTCCACCGTGACGACCGCGCTACGGGCCTGCCCCGTGCTCGGCGCGGACGGCCGACCGGCCGGATTCGTGGTGACCGCCGAACCCGAGACCCTGCCCGGACCCGAGACCCTGCCCGGACCCGAGACCCCGCCCGAACCGACCTTGCCCGGGCACGTCCTGGCCGGGCAGGCCTTCCAGCAGGCGTCCGTGTCGATGTCGGTCTTCGACACCCGGCAGCAGTACCTGCGGCTCAACGAGATGGCCTGCCGGCTGCTGGGCGTGTCCGAGGAGACCCTGCTCGGCCGGCCGTATCTGGACAGTGTGGAGGACACCGCACCCAACCAGGGCGTCCTGGAGCATCTGCGCAAGGTCGCCGAGACGGGCCGCCCGGCGCGCTACGAGAGCTTCTCCAGCACCCCCGCCCTGGACCGGGAACAGGCCTGGTCGATCGAGATGTGGCCGGTGCGCGACGCCCGCGGAACACTGACCGGGGTCGCCCTGGCGGCCCTCGACAGCAGCGATCAGTACTGGGCCCGGCGCCGCCTCGCCCTGCTGAACGAGGCGGCGGCCGGCATCGGCACCACCCTCGACGTCGTGCGCACCGGCGAGGAACTGGTGGAACTCCTGGTACCGCAGTTCGCCGACTTCGCCATGGTGGACCTCCTCGAGTGGGTCCTGGGGGCGGAGGAACCGCCGGACGCGCCGGCCGACGAGATCGTGCTGCGCCGGGTCGCCCACAGCTCCGTCACCCAGGGCACCCCGGAGGCGGCCGTACGCCTGGGCGAACGCGACGTGCGCCCCTCCGACTCGGCCGCCGCACGGGCGATGCGGGCCGGACGGGCGGTCCTCAGCCGGGCCGACCAGCCCGAGTTCGCCAGATGGATGACGGAGCGCGACCGGCGGGACCCCGCGGGGCGCTTCTACCGCAGAGGCGCCCACTCGATGATCACCGTGCCGCTGCGGGCCCGCGGCACCACCCTGGGCGTCGCCGTGGGGCTCAGGATCAGCCAGCCGGACGCCTATGCCGCCGACGACGCCGTGCTCCTGGAGGAACTCGCGAGCCGGGTCGCCGTCTGCATCGACAACGCCCGGCGCTTCGCCCGCGAGCGTTCCACCGCCCTCGCCCTGCAACACAGCCTGCTGCCGCGCGGGCTGACCGGCCAGGCGGCGGTGGAGGTGGCCCACCGCTACCTGCCCTGCGGCTCACAGGCGGGCATCGGCGGCGACTGGTTCGACGTGATCCCGCTGTCCGGCAGCAGGGTCGCTCTGGTCGTCGGCGACGTGGTCGGCCACGGCATCCAGTCGTCGGCCACCATGGGACGTCTGCGCACGGCCGTACGGACCCTCGCCGACGTGGACCTGCCCCCGGACGAACTGCTCACCCACCTCGACGACCTGGTGGCCCACCTGGCCGACGAACAGGACGGCGGCGAGGTCCCGGAGCTCGGCGCCACCTGCCTCTACGCCGTCTACGACCCCGCCTCGCGGCGCCTGAGCCTGGCCACCGCAGGCCACCCGGCACCGGTCGTCGTGTCGCCGGGCGGCGAGGCCGCGACGGTCGCCGTGGCCCCCGGGCCACCGCTGGGCGTCGGCGGCCTGCCCTTCGAGGCGACCGAACTGCGGCTGCCCGAGGGCTCGGTCGTCGCCCTGTTCACCGACGGCCTCGTCGAACACCGCGACCGCGACGTCGACCGCGCCACCGCCGAACTCTGCCGGGCCCTGTGCCTCCCCGCCGCATCGCTGGAGGACCTCGGCGACGAAGTGCTGAAAGCCGTCCTGCCGGCGGAGCCCGGCGACGACGTGGCCCTGCTCCTGGCCCGCACCCGCGCGCTCGGCGCCGATCAGATCGCCACCTGGGACGTCCCACCGGACCCGGTCCACGTGGCCGCCACCCGCCAGGCCGTCGCGGACCGACTGGCCGCCTGGGGGCTGGAGGAGATCGCGTTCGTCACCGAACTGGTCGTCAGCGAACTGGTCACCAACGCCATCCGCTACGGCGAACCCCCCGTCCAGTTGCGGCTGATCCGCGACCAGGCGCTCATCTGCGAGGTGTCCGACGCCAGTTCGACCTCGCCGCACCTGCGCCGCGCCCACGCCTACGACGAAGGAGGCCGCGGCCTCCTCCTGGTCGCCCAGCTCACCCAGCGCTGGGGCAGCCGCCCCAGCGGGCGCGGCAAGACCATCTGGTGCGAACAGCCACTCCCCTCCGAGTGACCGCGCCCCGGCCGCGCCGGCCCGTTCCCGCCCCGCCCCGCCGCACCGGCCCGACACCGCCGGAAGCGACCTCCGAAACAACCGACGCGCCCGGCCCGCTCCGTCCGGGCAGCCGCGCGCCCGCGCCCGGCCGGCGGGGGATCAGCCCTCGCCGCCCTCCGCCGCGACCTGGGCCAGGGTGCGGCCGGTGCGCACCGAACGGGCGCGGCGCGGGTCGGGGGTGCCGTGCCCGCTGCCGCGGCCGCCGCCCTTCTTCACCAGCAGCCACGCCTCCTCCTCGGCGCCGTCCCGGCCGCCGCGGAAGCGGGTCAGCGCGTACTCGCCGTGCAGCTTCGACCCGTGCAGCCGGAAGGTGGCGTGCCCGTGCTCCAGGGACTCGGCGAAGTCGACCGGCCGCCCCCTGCGGTCGTGGCTCAGCGGCTCGTACGTCCCCCGGTCCCAGACGATCACCGTGCCGCCGCCGTACTCACCCTTCGGGATCACGCCCTCGAACTGCTCGTACTCCAGCGGGTGGTCCTCCGTGGGCACCGCGAGGCGCTTGTCCTGCGGGTCGTCAGAGGGCCCCTTCGGCACCGACCAGGACCTGAGCACGTCGTCGACCTGGAGCCGGAAGTCGAAGTGCATCCGGCGCGCATCGTGGATCTGCACCACGAACCGCGGTCCGGCGCCGGCGGAGTCCTGCTGTCCCGATGGCTCCGCGGTCCGCCCGAAGTCCCGCTTGCCGCGGTACTCCCGCAGCCGCTCGTCCGCACCCACCTGAACCTCCTCCGCATGTCACCGGTGGTCCGGGTACCCGCGGCGGGCGGAGCGACGCGGCAGGCCGGGAGGCGCGCACGCACGTCCGTCGAGAGGACGCCTCGGTCCGCTCAGAACTCCTCGTACGACTCCGGGTCACCGCCCAGGCGCCGCGGCACCTCGTGGGCGAGCGCGCCGAGCTGGTCAGGGGTGAGCTCGAAGCCGAAGAGGTCGAGGTTCTCCCGCTGCCGCCCCGGGTCCGCCGACTTCGGGATCGGGACCGCGCCGAGCTGGGTGTGCCAGCGCAGCACCGCCTGGCCGGGCGTCACACCGAGCGCCTCCGCGACCTGGACGACCGCCGGATCCTCCAGCAGCCCGGAACCCCGGCCCAGCGGGCTCCAGCTCTCGGTGAGGATGCCCTTGTCAGCGTGGAAGGCGCGCAGCTCCTCCTGCGGCAGAAGCGGGTGCAGCTCGATCTGGTTCACGGACGGCAGCACCCCGGTCTCCTTCTCCAGCCGCTCGATGTGCCCGCGGGTGAAGTTGGAGACGCCGATCGAGCGCACCAGGCCGTCCTCGCGCAGCCTGATCATGGCCTTCCAGGAGTCCAGGTACTTCCCGACGCGGGGTAGCGGCCAGTGGATGAGGTAGAGGTCCACGTACTCCAGCCCGAGGCGGCGCCGGGACTCCTCGAAGGAGGCGAGGGTCTCCTCGTAGCCGTGATGCCGGCCGGGCAGCTTCGTCGTCACGACGATCTCCTCGCGGGGCACGTCGCTGCGGGCGACCGCGCGGCCGACGCCCGTCTCGTTGCGGTAGTTGGCCGCCGTGTCGACCAGTCGGTAGCCCAGCCTCAGGCCGTCGTGCACGGCCCGCTCGGCCTCGGTGTCGTCCATCGGCCAGGTGCCCAGACCGACCGCGGGGATCCGCGTGCCGTCGTTCAGGGTGTGCGCCGGGATGCTGATCACGTCGGAACCTTCCCGTTGACGGTGGCGTACGGCCAGTATGAGCGGCCCTCGCGCCCGGCGCCGCCGGCTCCGTCGCCGACCGGGTGTTCCGCGACACGCGCTACGGGAGTTCCCGCCGCGGCGGCCCTGTCGCCGCCCGCGGGAAAGCCTGCCACGATCTCCGTGGAACCTGACGGGCGACCATCGGAGCGCAGATGACGGCGACGGGCACGGGCGGAACGGGCGCGCGGGGCGCCGAGGACACTCGGGGCAGCACGGGGACCGACGGCACCGGGGCGGTCGAGGGCGTCGAGGTGAACCCGGTCGCCGGGCACATCGGCGCCGAGATCACCGGAGTGGATCTCGCCGCGGACCTCGAGGACGCCGTGGTCGCGCTGATCCGGGCGGCGGTACTGCGCTGGAAGGTGGTGTTCTTCCGCGGACAGCGGCTGGACCACGCCGCCCACGTGGCGTTCGCCCGCCGCTTCGGTGAGCCCGTGGTGCTGCCGAAGCGGGGCGGCGCGTCACCGCCGGACGTCCCCGAGGTGGAGACGACCGCCGACCGGCTGGAGCTGGGCGGGCGGTTCGGCATGGACCACGAGGAGTGGCTCCAGCGGCGTCGGCACACACTGCTGCGCGGCTGGCACTGCGACCACGGCCCCCGCGTCGACCCGCCCGCCGCGACGATCCTGCGTGCCGAGACCGTCCCGCCCTACGGCGGCGACACCACCTGGTCCAACCTGGCCGCCGCCTACGCGGGCCTGTCGGCCCCGGTCCGCGCCTTCGTCGACGGGCTGCGCGCCGAACACCGCCTCGGGGTCGGCTACCAGCCGCGGCCCGGCGACGACGCGTACGTCCGGCACCTGCTGGACCGTCAGGTCGCCACCGTGCACCCGCTGGTGCGCGTCCACCCGGAGACGGGGGAGCGGGTGCTGTTCGTCAACGGGTACTACGTCGAACAGATCGAGGGCCTCTCCCGCGCCGAGAGCTCCGCGATCCTGCAGATGCTGCTGGAGCAGGCGGTCCGGCCCGAGTACACGGTCAGGTTCCGGTGGGAGCCGGGCAGCGTGGCCTTCTGGGACAACAGGGCCACCATCCACCTGGCCCCCGGCGACAACGCCCACCTCGGCTTTCCCCGGATCATGCACCGGGTGATGCTCTCGGGGGAGGTGCCGGTCGGGGTGGACGGAAGGGCCTCCGAGCCGATCACCGGAAGCGAGCCGGGCCGCTGGTGACAAACCGCCCCGCGCCGCTCAGCACAACGGAATGGTCACCTCGTCCTCGACCGGCGGGTCGAGCTCCTGGGCCAGGTTGCCGGTCGCGGCGAAGCAGCGCAGCCGGACCGCCTCCGGGGTGACGTCCAGGCGCAGGAACGACTTGAAGAACGGCGGGCTGTACGTGGCCGAACCGGGCGAGAACAGCCGGGTGTAGAGCGTGCGGACCGGCAGGCGGAAGCGGACCCTGCGGTCCGGGCGCCGGCCGGTGCCCAGCAGGCTCGCGATCAGGCGCACCCGCCGGGTGACCCGTACGGGGCCGCCCTGCGCGCGGGTCGGGGGGATGCCGAGCCGTTCGGCGACCACGGCCATGCCCTCGTCCTCGCCGATGGTGAACAGGCGGGGCATGCGCAGCCGGCGGCCGTAGAGCCTGCTGTAGAAGGAGAGGGAGTCGCCGCGGAGCGGATAGCAACGGAAGTCCGCCTCCGTGACGTTCGCGACCGACACGCGCGGGATGGTGTGGGTGGCGTGCATGAACGCGCCGCCGCCACCGGAGACCACGTACTGGACGGTGCGACCGTCCACGTCGACCGGGTAGCGCTGGTAGTTGTGGATGTCGCCGCCTATCGCCGCCACGTAGTGGTGTTCCGGGGCGCGGACGATGTCGTCGACGGTGCCGCCGCCCTCGATCGGGCAGGGATGGTGCTCACCGTCCACGTACAGGGGCGAGCCGGTGATGAGGATCTTCGGCCGGGGCCCCTGGGACACCTCGCGCAGCCAGGCGCCCTGCTCGGCGTCGACGGTGCCGAGCAGACCGGTGTCGATGCCGACGATCCGCACCGGCCCCGCGTCGATCGCCCAGTACGGCCCCGGCTGGACGGCCTGCTGACCCGGCGCGGAACGCAGCTTCCGCGCGTCGGCCAGGCGCCGCTCGTCCACCGGCCGCGGCCGGTGCCACAGCAGCGCACGCCACCAGGCGCGGCTCAGCGGGCGGGGCCTCGGCTCCGGGGCGAGCGGCGGGGCGTCGTCGCAGAAGACCCGCATGAAGCCGCCGAGGTCCTCGTACCAGTCGTGGTTGCCGGGGACCGCGTAGATCGGCGCCGGGTAGTCCCGGTAGGGCCGGAAGAACTTCGTGCCGTACTCGTCCGTGCTGCCGACCGGATAGTTCACGTCGCTGGCTATCACCGCGAACGACGTGCCCGCGGAGGCCCTCAGGAAGCCGGGCACCACGGCGTACTGGGAAGCGTCGCCCTCGCCGGTGTCCCCGACGACCATGAAGGAGAAGCGGTCCGCCTCCGTGCGCCGGATCACCTTGTCCGCCGGCGCTCCGGCCGCGGCCCGCTGGGCCACCCAGCGGCTCCGGGTACGGCCCGTGGGGTCCCCGAACCAGGACGCGACCACGCCGTTGCGCGCGGCCCACAGCGTCCGGGGGTTCAGCCAGGACAGCTTCTCGGCCCGGGCGGGCATGAGTTCCCGATAGGTGCCGCGCTCGGCTGTGCTCCAGCCGGCGCCTTCGACGGTATCGCGTGAGGAGTCAGACACGCGGTGCACCGTAACAACGCCGTGGCAGCGCCGAGGAGGGGGGACCCGTGATCAGCGCACCCGCCGCTTCGGGCCGAACTCCTCCGCCGGCGTGGCCCGATGACACGCCGTGACCTCCGGCCGAGGGGGCCGGCCGGGCCGGGCACGGGGCCGCCGCAGCACTCGGCGCGCACCCGCGGCCGGCCCCGCGGCCGTGGCCGTGATCTCACTCGAACCGTGAGGTGTCGCCCGCTCCGCGCCGCACGATCTCCGCCTCGCCGCCGGAGAAGTCGATGACCGTGGTCGGCTCGGTGCCGCAGTCGCCCGAGTCGACCACCGCGTCCAGCACATGGTCGAGCCGGTCCTTGATCTCCCAGCCCTGGGTCAGCGGCTCGTCCTCGTCGGGCAGCAGCAGGGTGCTGGACAGCAGCGGTTCGCCGAGTTCCGCGAGGAGCGCCTGGGCGACGACATGGTCGGGGATGCGCACTCCGACCGTCTTCTTCTTCGGGTGCTGCAACATGCGCGGCACCTCACGCGTGGCGGGCAGGATGAAGGTGTAACTGCCGGGCGTGGAGGCCTTGATCGCACGGAACACGTCGTTGTCGATGCGGACGAACTGGCCGAGCTGGGCGAAGTCCTGGCACACCAGCGTGAAGTGGTGCCGGTCGTCCAGATGTCGGATCGCGCGGATCCGATCGATGCCGTCGCGGCTGCCCAGCCGGCAGCCGAGGGCATAACAGGAGTCGGTCGGATACGCGATCAACGCCCCTTCGCGCACGCCGTCGGCGACCTGGCGGATGGCGCGTGGCTGGGGGTTGTCCGGGTGCACGTCGAAGTACTTCGCCATCCGTCGAGCTTATGCCGTACAGCCGGCCGGCGCCGCGCAGACCGCGTGCCCGACCGCTCAGCGCGCCGTGTCCGCGCCGGACCTGCTTCCGCGCCCGCGCCCGCGTCCCCTGCCTGCCTCGCTGCCCGTGGGCCGACGGCACGTGCGACACGCCGAAACGACGTCAACTTCGCGTGCTTGGACGGCCCGTACCGGGGAACCAGAGCTGTACACCGCTCGGAGCTGCCCCCCGGTCCCGGGCGTGCGGCTTCGCCGGCCGCTCACCTCCCCCGTGCAGCGCCGGCGAAGCCCCCTCCCTCTTCCGCACGCTCCGCCGTCCACAGGTGCCTCACCGTGTTCGGCCCGGACGGCCGGCCAAGGCCGCTGGTAACGTCCCTGAGCGAAACGCCGAGGTCAGCGCGGCGCACGCGGACACGGAGAGAGGGGAAGGGGCCGACATGGCCGGCCAGGAGGACGAGGCCGCCACGGCAGGCGGGCGAGAGGGCCGCCGCACGGCATGGGCCGAGGAACTCCTCGGCCAGCTGCGGCCGGCCGGCCGGGACGTGCGCAAGGTCGTGGCCTGGCTCGGCGACGCCGTGCACGGCACGGCCTGCCTCCTCGACGGCAGCGGCGCACTCCTCGCCGGTCGGTCCCTGCCGGAGGAACTGGTCGCGGACGTCGCCGCCGGCCGGTTCGCCTCCGCGGCACTGGAGGACGAGGGACGCCACCTGCGCGTGGTGCGCGTGGGCGATCCGCACTCACCTCCGGCCGGTGCGCTGGCCGTCTCCCGCGCCGCGCCCTTCGACCGGGAGGCCGCCGACATGCTCAGCCACACGGCGGGAGTGGTCGAGCTGCTGCTGCGTGCCCACGAGAGCGGCGAGGCCGGGCGCCGGCTGAGGGAGGCGACGTCCGCTCTGCGCCTGGCGGTCCTGCAACTGCTGATGGTGGAGGACATCGTCTCGGCCCGCCGGGTGGCCGCCGGCCCGTGGCCCGGCCTCCTCGACACCGACACCGCGCACGTCTACGTCCTGGAGACGCACCGCGAGGAGCGCGAGCGGCTCGCCGCCGACTGCCTGGACGTCACGGGCGGAAAAGCACTGGTCGTGCGCTGCCCGGCGGTGGACGGCCATGTGATCGTGATCGCCCCCGCCGAGACCACCGGCCCCGTGCTGCGCTCGCTGGTCGGCGGGCGTCCGGACACCTTCCTCGGCGGCAGCACCCGGCACAGCCTCGCGCGGACCGCGACGGCGTACGGCCAGGCGGTCAGCGCCCTCGCCCTGGCCCGGTTCCAGCCGGACGGCACGGCCGTCTACGCCGAGCGCACCCACCCGGAGCGCCTGATGGACCCCGGGGCGCTGCGGGCCTGGGCGGACCGGCTGCTGCGGCCGCTGGACGTCCTGCCCCACCACACCGGGGCCGAGCTGATCGCCACGGCGCGGCTGGGGCTGGAGTTCACCGCGGTCAGCGCGGCGCGGATCCTCGGGGTGAGCCGCAACACCGTACGCGCCCGGATGGAGCGGCTGGAGCGGCTGCTCGGCGCCGACCTCTCCGCGCTGCCCGTCCGGGCCGCCGTCCACCTGGCCCTCAACGCCCAGGCGGCCCTCCACGACGAGACCGCCGCCCGGCCCGCGCCGAGGGACCATGCCGTGCGCCTCGGTGATCTGCTCGCCGGGCCGGCGCTGCGCACCTGGGCGCACGAGCTGCTGGGACGGCTGGCGGCGGACTCACGGGACCTGCGCGGCACCCTGCGCGTCTGGATCGCCGCCGGTGGCAACGCCGAGCGCGCCGCACGGCTGCTCGGTGTGCACGCGCAGACGGTGCGGGAGCACGTCCGGGGTGCGGAGCCCGTGCTGGAACGGCGGCTCCTCGACAGCGGCAGCGACCTGTACGAGGTCGTGCTGGCCCATCTCGCGGTGGGCGACCTGGAACCGCCCCACCTCGACGGGCCCGGATGAGCGCCGCGCGGACGTGCCGTGCGCAAACGAGGGCATAGAGGACTCGGTTGTGCACGGGTGAGCCCTTCGGCCTGCCGAGAGGGCACCGGCGCGATGTCGACGGCTGCGGAGAGCGACGTAGGTTCGACACCGCGGAGGCGGGACCGGAGCGGGGGACCGGTCCGGCCTCCACCCGGACACGGTCCGGCCTCCACTGCGACGGTCCGGCCGCCACCGGATGCGGGGACGTGTGTCACAGCGGTGCCGTGTCCCGTGCGGCGGTGTGTTCCAGGTCTCTCTCCGCGGCGCGGCCTGTGAGGAACACCACCGCACCGCGAACTCCCCTGCCCGGGGCGCCGGTTGATGCATCCATCGGCCACCGGCAAGCGGTGTGATCGTCGACTGTCCCCTGCCCTGGGTCAAGATGGGCAACCGCTGTGCCCGGCCACGTCTCACCGTCGAGCCGCCTCTGGCGCCACAGCACGCCAAGTCGTCCGGTCTGGTCTCCTACAGAGAACGTCTTCCTGTGGCTTCTTCCACCACTGCTTCTTCCCCCCAGCACCCGAGCGCGTCGCGCCGCGTGCTCCTGCCCTCGTTCCGCCGCCCGGGCCGCCGGGCGGCGGACGGCGAGGACCGCGCCCCGTGGCGTGCGCTGCGCCACCACAGCATGCGCTGGTGGTCGGCCGCCAACCTGGTGTCCAACGCCGGCACCTGGATGCAGCTGACCGCGCAGAACCTGCTGGTGCTCCACCTCACGGGGTCCGCCGCGGCGACCGGCCTGTCCCTGTCCGCGCAGGCCGCGCCCGGGCTGCTGCTCGGCCTCCTCGGCGGCGCCGCCGTCGACGCCTGGCCACGCCGGCTCACCGCCTCGGTGAGCCAGGCCCTGCTCGCGGTGGTCGGCCTCCTGACCGCCGGGCTGGTCGCCACCGACCACCTGACGGTGCCGGTCCTGATGGTGCTCGCCGCCGTCACCGGACTGATCGCCACCGTCGACGCGCCCGCCTGCGCGCTGCTCGGCAACGATCTCGTGCCCCCCAAGGACGTGCCGTCCTCGATCGCCCTGGGCTCGGTGGTGAGCGGGGCCGGCCGCGTGGGCGGGACCGCGCTGGCCGGCGTCGTGATCGGCCTGTGGGGAACCGGAGCGGCGTACGCCGCCAACGGAGTGTCCTTCCTGGCCGTCGCCGCGGTGATCCCCTTCCTGCGCCCGCACCCCGAGGCCGGGCAGGCGCCGGCCGCGGCGCCGCGGCGGAAGCGGACGGCCGCGGAGTCCCGGCGGGACGCGGGCGCCGCGTCACCCGCGCGTCGGGGCACCGGAGCGCGCGAGGGCCTCGGCTTCTTCCTGCGCCGCCCGCGGCTCGTGGCCCTGGCCGGCATCACCGCGCTCAGCAGCGTCTTCGGCCGGAACTACGGCCTGACCCTGGCCGTGCTGGTCACCGGACCGCTCGGCGGCGCCGCCGGGGCCTTCGGCACGGTCTCCAGCGTGCTGGCCGTGGGCGGTGTCGCGGGGGCAGTGCTCGCCGGACGCCTGCGCAGCCCCTCCGTGCGCCTGGTGGGATCCCTCGCCGCGGCCGGAGCGGTGCTCCAGATCGCCGCCGGCCTGTCTCCCACCCTGTGGGTCCTGCTGCTGATCGTCGCCCCGATGGCCGTGGTGGAGTCCGTCTCGGACACCGCCGGCACGACGGTCCTGCAGACCGATCCGCCGCCGCACATGCGCGGCCGGGTCCTGGGTGTGTGGCGCACCACGAGCACCGGGTGGAGCCTGGTCGGCCCGCCGCTGCTGGGTCTGCTGATGCAGACCGCGGGGGCGAGGGGCGCCCTGGTGATCGGCGGTGTCCTCATCGCCGGCTCCATCGGCACCGGCGTCCTCCTGCGCGACCGCCGCACCCGCCGTGCCGCCGCGGAGCGCGCGGCCGAGGTGCTGCCGGTCACGATCGGCGCCACCGTGCCGGCGGCGCGGCGCCCGGCGCCGTCGCGGCCCGTCGCGGGCTGCACCACTCCCGGACACGGCGAGCTCTGCGCCGCGGGCTGCGCCGCTGTCGCCTGAGCCGGTCGGTCCGGGTCCCGTCGCTTGAGCCGTCGGTCCCGACGTCCGAGCCGTCGGTCCCGACGCCGTCGGCCGAGCGACTTCCGGCTCCGCCGCCGGCCGGACCGCTCCGGTCAGGGAGCGTCCGGCGGGCAGGTGGTCAGGACCAGCATCGTCACGTCGTCGTCGAGTGTGCCGCTGTGCGCCAGGAGATCGGCGAGCACATGACCGGCGAGAACGGCCGGGTCCCGGTCGGCGAGGCCGGGCAGGCGGTCCAGGAGGGGGTAGAACGCGCCATGGGCGTCCCTGGCCTCGGTCACCCCGTCCGAGGCCAGGAACAACATGTCGCCCGGCCGCAGCGCCAGGACCGGCCCGTCCTGCTGCGGCACCCCTTCGGACAGGCCCAGACCCAGGGGTGTCCACGGCACGAGCTCGATCTCCGTGGCCTTCCCGTCCCGCAGCAGGACCGGGGGCGGATGGCCGCACGTCACCATCCGCACGGACCGCGCGTCGCCGGAGAACTCCAGCAGCACGGCGGTCGCGAACAGGTCCGTGTTCCTCTTCTCCGCCGCGTCCACCATCAGCCGGCGGTCCAGGGCGGCGGCGACCGCCGTGAGGTCCGGCCGGTCGAGCACCGCCTCCCGGAAGCTCCCCATCAGCGCGGCGACCGTGGCCACCGCCGCCAGGCCGTGTCCCTGCACATCGCCCATGACCGCCCGTACCCCGCCTGCGGGGCACCGGCGCACGTCGAAGAAGTCCCCGCCCACCAGCGTGCCGAGCTGCGCGGCCCGGTACAGGCCCGCGCAGCGCACCGCACCGACCCGCTCGGGCACCGCCGGTACGACGGCCCGCTGCGCGGCCTCGGCGACCATGCGCTCCATGCTCAGCTGCGCGTCCCGGCGGCAGCGCACATAGGACAGGAACACACTCAGCGCGGCGACGAAGGCGATCGTCTCCAGATCGGTGTCGCCCGGGTGGTTCAGCCCGAAGATCGGCACAGTGAGCAGGGCCACGACCACGCAGCCCAGCAGCGCGGTCGCCAGCGGGCCGTACGACATCACGGCCAGGGGCGGGATCGCACCCAGCAGGAAGCCGATGTCGATCGGGTTCGGGCTCACCAGCGTGGCCGCGCCCACGACGACGATCAGCACGAGCGGCAGCGACCGCACCCAGCGAGGCGGCGGCGCGCCCCGCAACCAGCCTCGCCGATGCGGATCCCGCGCCGCCGGAACAGGCAGCTTCACCACACCACCACGCTGCTACGCCCCCACCCCACCCGCATGTCGAGATTTCCGGGTGACATCCAGAAAGGGGTAAGGGTGAGGCGGACGCCCGTGGGGGCCGTGTCCTGGATGCAGGAGGCGCAGTCCGCCACGTCGTCGAAGGCGAAGCCGTACACCCTGCCGGCCCAACGTGCTCGGATCCGTGCTGCCTGGGGATTGCGGTCGGGGGCCGAGCGACGCGCGCTCGAGGGCTCCTTGACCCGGCATGGGCACCCGCCCACCCGCTCGGCCTTCCGCCACCGCTCCTCAGCGTGCCAGCAGCGACTCCGCCGTCGCGAGGATCTCCGTGACCCGCAGGCCGAACACGGCGTCGCACGGATGCGGGCGGCCGGTGCGCGCGGCGGCGAGCAGCGCGTCGGCCGCCCGCGCGAAGGCGGCGACCGCCTCCTCGGAGCTCTCGGGAAGGGTGGTCACGCCGGCCGCGCCCCGCAGTTCCACGGCGGCCCCCGCCGCGGCAGGCGGCGCGGTGAGGCTCAGGGTCACCGCGCTCGAGGCGCCGCCGGCGTGGTCGAGGACCAGGTGCACGGTGTCCCCGGGCCCGTGCGCGGCGGCCGAGACCCGGTGAACGTCGCCGAGCACCGGCAGCAGCACCGACAACGCGTGCGGGCCCACGTCCCACAGGGCACCCTTCTCGCGCCGCCACGGCGAGTCGGCGAACGGGCTGTCACCGGTGAACACCGCGCCCAGCCAGTGCGCCCGCGCCGTGAACCAGCCGTCCCGTTCCGCCTGCGACGCGATCCAGGACGCCGGCCCGGTCTGGAAGCGCGTGGTGAAGAAGACCACCGAGGCCACCTGAGCCTCCCGGGCCGCCTCGACCACGGCACGGGCCTGGTCCACCGTCGCGGCCAGCGGCTTGTCCAGCAGCAGATGGCAACCGGCGCGCGCGGCACGCGCGGCCAGATCGGCCTGCACGTCCGGCGGGAGGGCGACCGCGACCGCGTCCACGTCGGCCAGCAGGGCGTCCACGTCGTCGTAGGCGCGGGTGCCATGGCGTCCGGCCAGTTCCTTGGCGGCGTCCGCCCGCCGTCCCCAGATGCCGGCGAACTCCAGTTCGCCGTGCCCGCTCAGGGCGGGAGCGTGGACCATACGGGCCCAGGGGCCGGTGCCGAGCAGTCCTATGCGCATGCCGTTGTCTCTCCGTGCTGTCGAACGAGCGGACGGAACCGGGTCCGCCCCGCTCCTGGTCTGTCGTGACAGAGCGTGTCACAGTCGCCGGAACGCCCGGCGGGCCGTGTGCCGCAAGTCCGTTCGAAAAAGGGTCGGTCGAGCAACCCGCTGGAGACCCCTCGAAGTGAAGAGTTCGTGATGATCGGGCAGTTCGGGCGCATGTTCCGTGCTGTCGTTCGTTCGTGGACTGGTTCGGCCGAACACGGCGTCCGTACGATGTACTCTCTGTCGGACCGGCCCAGTTGGCGCGGTGGATTCGGCGAATCTGGGGGATCGATGCCTACGGAGAACCAGCTGTCAACGAAGATCGACGAGAACGTGCCGACGGCCGCGCGTATGTACGACCACTACCTGGGCGGCAAGGACAACTACGCGGCGGACCGTGCCGCGTGCGAGGAACTCGACAAGGTCGTCCCCAGCACGCGCCGGCTCGCCCTGAACAACCGCCGCTTCCTCCAGCGGGCCGTCAGGGTGATCGCCGAGGAGTACGGCGTCCGGCAGTTCCTCGACCACGGCTCCGGCCTGCCCACCCAGGACAACGTCCACCAGGTCGCCCAGCGGATCTCCCCCGACACGCGCGTGGTGTACGTCGACAACGACCCGATGGTGCTGGTCCACGGCCGCGCCCTGTTGCAGCAGGACGAGCGCACCGCGGTCGTCCACGCCGACATGCGCAGCACCGACGAGATCCTTGCGCACCCGGACACCAAGCGGCTGATCGACTTCTCGCAGCCGGTCGCCGTGCTGTTCAACTCGGTGTTCCACTGCATCCCGGACAGCGACACCGACGGCCCGCTCGCGGTGATCGAGCGGGTCCGCTCGCACCTCGCGCCCGGCAGCATCATGCTCATGTGCCAACTGGTGAGCGAGGACCCCGAGGTCCGCGCTTTCGTCACCGACTTCATGGACCAGGTCACGCAGGGCCACTGGGGCCGGGTGCGCCAGGAGAAGGACGTCCACCAGTGGTTCGAGGGTCTGGAGATCCTCGAACCGGGCCTGGTGGAGGTGTCCACCTGGCGACCGGACACCGAGGTGGCACCACGTCAGCTCACCCATGAATGGGTGGAGTTCGGCGGCCTGGGCCTGATTCGCTAGATCGAGCCCCTCGATCGATTCCCGGGTGGGCCGAGGTCGACGCGGACGGCGACGCCCCTCCGGGCCACCGACAGCGGTGGGGCAGGGGCGTGCGTACCGAGTGCGCCGCTCGTACGGCGGACGATGATGTGATCAGGGTGTCGCGTAGCGATCCTTCATCGTCTTGTGCAGCAACGCCAGGGACTCCGAGGGCGTGAGCGCCTCGTCGGCCAGCCGGTCGAGCGCGATCCGGTACTCCTCCGTCTCGTCCCGGTCCTCGAGGAAGTTGGCGCTCCGGATGTGCTCGAGGTAGACGACGTCGGGCAGGTCGAGCCCACCGAACCGGAGATAGGTGATCGGGACGTTGGGCGCGGACGCGTTCGTCACGTCCAACGGCACGACTTGCAAGGTCACATTGGTGCGCTGGGCCATCTCGACGAGGTGGGCCAGCTGGTCGCGCATGACCTCCCGGCTGCCCAGCATGCGCAGCAGCACCGACTCGTCGATGATCGCCCACAGCTGGGGCGCGTCCTTGCGGGTGACCAACTCGGCGCGCCTGGTGCGCAGTTCGACGCGTCGCTGCACCTCGCCGGCGGACGCGGTCGGCAGCCCGCGTTCCACCACGGCTCGGGTGTACGCCGGGGTCTGGAGCAGACCGGGCACGTACTGGATCTCGAAGGTGCGGATCGCCGCGGCCGCCTCCTGGAGCCCGACCAGGCGGTCGAACCACTCGGGCATCAGCCGCTTGTCGTAGCGCTGCCACCAGCCGGGCTCGCCCGCCCGCCGCAGCAGCTTGACCAGGACGGAGGACTCGTAGTCGTCGGTCTCGTACAGCCGCAGCAGGGCGTGGACGTCGGCCTCGGCCGGAGGGCGACGTCCCTTGCCCGACTCTATGCGGGAGAGCTTGGCGGCACTGAACCCCAGTGCGCGTGCCGCCTGCTCCTGCGACAGACCCGCGTCCTCGCGGAAACCCGCCAGCTGGACGCCGACCAGCATCTTCAAAAGCGTCGGGGCCGGCTCTGACCGGTCCAGATACGGTTCGAGGCGGGAGAGGCGATGCGGCTCGGCTGACATCCTGACTCCCCAGTGGACCGGCAGACTTGAGGTTTACACTATCGCACCGCTCAACTGCGGAGCGCATCCGTCAGCGTAAGTCGTTACACCCCTTCCGCTTCGTCGCGTGCGGGGTGCGGCTCACAGCAGGTGGTCGAACTCGCCGTCCTTGGCGCCCGCCAGGAACGCGGCCACCTCGGCCGGCGTGTAGACCAGGGCGGGGCCGTCGGGGTCGCGGGAGTTGCGCAGTGCGATGTCCCCGCCGACGAGGGCGGCGACCTCCACGCAGTTGCCCTCGGCGTTGCTGTGCCTGCTTTTGATCCAGCGGGTGTCGAGGGAACTGGCCCGCACTCCGTTGCGCACTGGTGACACCACATTCTCCTTGCTGTTCACGTTCCGCCGTGAGGCGTGCCCGGGCCGCCGGCCGCGTCCCAGCGGGCCCCTCCGTCGCCGAGCACTTTCACGAGAAATTTCGCGTGCAATTGCACGCGGACGCTTTCAGCGTGGATAATAGCCGTGGCGTCAACCCCCCGGTCGACGCCACACGGTGACGTCGCATCAGGGAGATGCCGTGCCTTCACCCGCGAGTCCGCAGCTCGGAACGCCCGGCGCGCCGACCATGGCAGCGCCGTGGGCGGTCGGGCTGGTCGCATCGGCCGGCGCCGACGGTCCGGCGCGAGACCTGCGGGCTGCTCCGCCGGGCACCCCGTCCGGCCGGGAGCCGGACGCGGTCACCGGCGCGCTCGCGGCCGCCGCGCTGCGCATCGAGTGCTGCCGGGAGGGCTTCGCCCGTGCCCGCGCCTTCACGCGCCGGACGCTGTCCGGCTGGTCGCTCGACCACTGCGGCGACGATGCCGCCGTCGTCGTCACCGAGCTCGCGGCCAACGCCGCGAAGCACGCGGTGCCGTTCGCCCCTGAAGGCCGCAGGGAGGTCTGGCTCGGGCTCGCCCTCGACGGCGCCCAACTGGTGCTCACCGTCTCCGACCCCTGCGGCAGCCGCCCCGTGCCCGACCACCCGGCCGGTCCCGGTCTGACGGAGCACGGCCGGGGCCTGGGCCTCGTCGACGCCCTGGCGGAGGAATGGGGCTGGACCCCGAGACCGCCGGACGGCAAGACCGTCTGGGCCAGGTTGCCGACCCGGCCGCCCCACTGACCGACCTCCCCCCCGTACGCCCGCCGCGGAAAGGCCCGACGCCATGCGCACCGCACCGACGGAGCAGCCGAGCACACAGCGCACCGACCGCGCGACGACCCCGACGGGCGTGGCCGCGACCACGCCCCTGGCGGCACTCGGGCAGGTGCCCTGGAGCGAGATCAGGGACTCCACCGGACCCGCGAACGCCATCCCTCAACTGCTGCGCAGTGTGGCCCGCGGTGACGCGGACACCGCCCGGGCCGCACTGGAGGACCTGCGTGCCCGTATCTGCCAGTACGGCTTCGTCGTGGAGCAGGCGACCGCCGCCACGGTCCCGTTCCTGTGGGAGCTCGCCCAGCTGCCGCACGTGACCTGCCGGGCGCAGATCATCAAGCTGCTCAAGAACATCGCCGACGCCCGCCAGTGGGAGTCCGTCGCCGCCGTCTATCCAAAACTCCTCAACCACCGTGAGAACCCCGTGGTGTGGGAGCGCAGGGCGCGGCAGGCCGTCCGGGCCCGACGCGGAGCCCTGCGAAGGCTGCTGGCGGAACAGGACCGGGAGATCACCCGGGTGTCCGGCGAGCTCGCCGACGCCCTCGCCGACTGAGCGGGCGCCGGTATCCCCTCGTCGGCACCCGGCCGGCATCGCGCCGTGCGCCCTGGTGGCCGGGCCGCCCTGGTGGCCGGGCCCCGGGCGGGCGCGGAGATTCCTCGCCGGACCGCCGTCGCCGCCGCAAGCCGTGCGCCCTGAGCGGCTTGTGACGACCTGTTCTTCTGCCTTCCTGCTGCGCGCCGTTGACCCAATCTTGGCCGAAGGCCCTCAAAGCACCTATATTGCGGATACCTCTGCCGGGTCGTGCGGCGCCGAGACGCCGTGGACGGGAGCTGCCCGGACATGTGCGGCCGAGTGTTCAGCGGAGGCCCCGGTGAGCTTCACCCAAGGAATCGAGCGCGGTGCGCGAGTGAGCCGCGCGCCGCTCCATGCGTTCCGCGCCCCGTGCGGTGCTACGGAGAAGTGGCCATGAACTGGCGCGAGCGCGGGGCGTGCCGCTTCGAGGACCCCGAGCTGTTCTTCCCGCTCGGGAACGGCGTTGCCTCGCTGCGGCAGACGGAGGAGGCCCGCGCGGTGTGCCGACGGTGCCCCGTGCTGCGCGAGTGCCGGGCCTTCGCCCTGCGCCACAGCGAGTACGACGGCGTCTGGGGCGGCCTGACCGCGGGGGAGCGGCGCGCCACGGCGCGCGGCACGTCCGGGGACCACCGCCGATGACGGCCGACGGGCCACCGGCGTCGCTCCAGTGTTGATCCACCGAAAATCGATGGAATCCGGACAATCATGGGCCGCTTGGCGGCCGGTATGCATGGCACGGCGTGCCTGGGGCATACGCAGGAAAAATTCGAGAGAGGGGCGCTCCGTGCTGGTTCCGGACCCGAAGGTCGTCAGGACGTTGCTGACTCGGTACGCATCGCTGAAGATCGCTCAGGCGGAGAGGGAACGGGCCGAGACGGCTCGGGAGCTGGAGGACGTCACCTACACGTTGTGCGTCATGATGGGCGCCACCAGCGTCGACGAGGCCATCGCCCGGGCAGACGCGCTGCTGCTGGACGCGGGCCGGGCGACGCAGAGCCCCACGGACACCGACGGAGCGGACGGCCTGTCCCTGGCCGTGTGACGTTTCGGACGAAGGTCCGGGGGCGCCGCCATCCCTCATGGCACTGCGTGCCGTCACGGCGCACCGCCGCCGGTCAAGGGGCGACGGTGCGCCGGTCGTCGGCACACCCGGGCTCCCCCGGGAGGGAGCGGGCCAGCCACTCGGCGATGGCGCGGGCGATGGGCAGGCCGGCCTCCACCTCGACGAACCCGAACTGACCTGACTGGTTGCACTCCAGGAACCACCAGGTGCCGTCGGCGTCCTCGGCGAAGTCGAAGGCTCCGTAAGCCAGTTCTGCCTCCTTCAGATAGCGGCGCACGGTCGCCGCCACACGCGGCGGAACCTCCACCGGCAGCCACGCGGTGGTGGAGGGGGCGAAGCGGACGTCCACCTGGTCCGGGTCCGCGTCCGCCGGGGTCGCCTTGCGGGCGGCCAGCAGCGTCTCGCCGACCGCGGTCAGCCGGATGTCGGCCCGCTTGGCGATCCGCCGTTGCAGCAGGGTGGGGCCGTAGGCCACCGCCGCGAAGTCCGTGTCCGGTGCGACCCGGCTGGCCGGGACGGCCCTCGGCGGATCCTGCGGATGCGCGCCGGAGACCGGCTTGACCACCAGATCCGGGAATCGGTCGGCGAACTCCCGGGCGACCTGCGGAAAGGTCGTGATGAGCGTGGCCGGCACCGGCAGGCCGCAGCGCTGCGCCAGCCGCAGCTGCCACGGCTTGTGCCGGGCCCGCAGTGCCGCGTCGGGATGGTTCATCCAGCGCGCCCCGCTGCCCCGCAGCATGCCGTAGAGCGCCTGTGACGCCTCCTCGGTGAGCCAGGCCGAGGGCTCGGGCGCCCGGGCCGCCGGGACTCCCGGCCGGCGCACCCAGACGGACCGCAGGCCGCTCACGCTCACCAGCCGCCCCCCGGCCGACAGATGACCGCGGAACGAGCCGTGCACATATTCGCCCGAGAGGGCGACGCCCGCGGTCAGATCCGCCGGATCCAGCCGGACCACCGGGACCGAGGAGGCGTTCAGGTGCACCACCACCATGTCCGCCGTCACGTCCTCCTCGCCGGTGAGGATGAGTACGGTCATCGTCGCCGGCCGTGATCAGTCGTCGAAGTGCGTCTTGGAGCCCGCCGTGGAGGTCGTGGTGCCCAACTCCCTCAGCAGCGCGTGGTCGCAGGCGGCGATCCGGCCGTCGAGGAGCAGGTTCAGCTGCATTCCCGAGTCGTAGACGTACGGCGTGGTGGCCTCGCATTCCACGGCCGGACGTGCGTAGTTGAGCGCGAACGGTTGCATCGTCTCTCCCCTGTCGGTGCAGCCGCGATCAAGCGGTGGTCGTCCTTGCGGCGTCGCTTGTCCCGCTGACTTCGTTTGGGTTCCCGGAGACTTATACGAATCGAACGAGTGAATGGTTTCCTTACGGAGAGTAGTCACGGCGGCGGCCGCGCCCCCGTGTGCCTGCCGTGCGGCCGGCTCACCCCGCCGGCGCACCCGGGTGGCGAACGGGCGGAGCGGCCTTCTGTAATGGTCAGGGTAAGTCGCGTGCCGCACTTCGGGGGTGCAGGAGCGGCCGCACCCGTCCCCTGGAGCCCAGATGACCACCCGCCCTTCACCACCCCAGTCGGACCAGTCCGTCATCTCCTTCACCGAGGAGGTCTCCTGGGCCGGACCGCCCGGCCGGACGGCGGGCGGCGGCGAGGGTTCCGGTGGCGGCGCGGACGGCGATGCGGCCCGCGGGCTGATGCGGGCCGCCGTCGGCGACCGGAGCGTGGAGGAGGTCGCCCGGCTCGTCACCCTCCTCCGGGAGTCGCCGGAGGAGGCGGACGCCGCCGGCCCGGTGCTGCGCGCGGCCGCGGTGGACCGACCCGTGGAGGACGTGGCCCGGCTGGTCGCCGAGCTCACCCGGCCGCCGTCTCCGGTCGACAGCGCCGACGACACGATCCGCGCCGCGGTCGAACACCGTTGTGTCGAGGACGTCACCCGGCTGGTGACCCTGTTGCACCAGGAGCCTCAACTACCGCACTGCGGCCGGGAAGCGGTCCGGGCGGCGGCCGACGCCCGCAGCGCGGACGACCTCGTGGAACTCATCGGCCGGCTCGCCCGCGACCGGGGCTTCGCGCGGCCCTGCGGTGCCGGTCACGCGCCGGCGCCGCCCGGCGAGGAGCCGATGACCGGGACGATCGGATCCGGCGGCCACGCGGAAGCGCCGGACGCGCCCGAGGACGAAGTGACGGACAGCGGCACGCGGCGGTCCGGCGGGTGGAAGGGCCGGCTGGCGTTCTGGCCCAGCTGGCTGGCCGCGGCGGCGCTCGTGGTGTGCGGCGCGGCCCACTTCCCGCTGCGTCGCGAGGGGGTGCCCGTCTACGTCTACGGCATGGCCCTCGCGGTCTCGCTGCTGTGCGCGGCGCTCGCCCTCGCGCTCGCCGTGCGGCCCGGGGTGGTGGTGCTGGTCGCGGGAGCGGTGGTGCCGGGCGTCCTGGCCGCACTCGGGTACGTCGAAGGCCGGTTCGCGTCGGCGGAGTTGACCCGGGCGCTGGCGATCACTGTGGCGCCGCCGGTGAGCGCCGGGCTCACCGCGGTGTGTGCGTCCCTGGCCTCGCTGGCAGCGCTCTCCCTGCTGCTCATGGTGCACGTGGCCGAGCGGCATCCGGCGCCGCGGCCCTCCGGCTGAGCCCGCCCTGTGACGTCCCCGGCGTGAGCGTCCCCGTGACGTCCTCGGCGTGGGTGGGCCCGGGCGCACCGGCTGGTGTCAGGTTCCGCCGTGGAGGTCCGAGGGGCCGGGCGCGGGTGCCGCGTCCCCGGCGTCCTCCCGCACCGGGAGCGTACCCGGGCGCGGCGACAGGGCCGAACCCCTGAGCCGCTCCAGGCCGCGCGCCAGTTGCCGGAACGGGGAGCCCGTGGCCACGCGGGCGGGCCTGCGCGCGGGGGGCACGCCCTCGGCCCCGGCCTCGCGGAGGGCGGCCAGGGTTTCGTGCGCCCGTTCGGCCGCCTCGCGGTACAGGTCCCGCGACTTCGTCATCGCCTCCAGGGCCTCGGCGTACATGGCCACCAGCTCACGGGTGTGGGCGAGTTCCTCCTCCAGCGTCCTGAGGTGCCACTGCTCCCGCAGCGCGGTCAGGGCGTCGTCGGCGCCGTCCGGCAGGGGCCGGCGCAGCGCGGCGAACCGCGTGATCGCGTGGAGCAGTTCGGCCGGCTCGGTGCCGTCCAGGAAGACGCTGCGCACGGAGAACTCCTGCGCCTCGTAGCCGGGGGCGGCCGGGTGGCCGGGCAGGACGACGGCGCCGCCGCGGGGCACCCTGGTGCCGAAGTCGTCCAGCACCCAGTTGACGGCCCTGAGCCGGTGCGGCGCGGCACGGTGCTCCACGACACGGTGCCGCAGGCCCTCCGGCAGCGGCCCCAGCAGCGTCGCACGGCCGCGCTCGTCCGGGGTCATGGCCTCGTGCACGACGACATGGACGCACCAGGTGTCGCGCACCGCGTGCCGCAGCACACGCCGGAGCTCCTTGTCGTCGTCCGGGAGCGGGTTGACGTCACCCAGGCGCAGGCCGGTGCCGGCCTCCCGGTCCCAGCCGACGTCGGACCGCCGCGGCCAGAACATGGTCGCGGGCGACGGCCAGCGCGGGTCCCAGTCCCGTTCCGCCTCCGCCACCAGCACCCAGTCCTGCTCCTCGGCGGAGCCGCGGCGGGGCGACAGGGCGAGCCGGGCGCGAACCGTCACCTCGTCGGGCGCGAGCCAGCGGGCCTCGAAGACGTGTTCCCGGGAGGTGTCGGCGTCGTCGGGTTCGAGGTGACTGTGGATGACGCCGTCGGCCTTGAGTTTCTCCAGGTGGCGCCGTACGGCGTCCGCCGCGCCGGGACCGGTGTGGCGGCCGCGCGCCGACCACACCGTGGGCGGGGCCGCGGGACGGGAGGAGGAGGAGTTCGACATGGGCCAATCTGCGAGCGGGGACGGCATGCGTGCGCTTACCAGTATCAACCAGAGCGGATCATGATCGGCCCGGCTGGGCCCCTCCGACGCGCCGGTCGGGCCGCGAGCGAGACGGCGTGACGTTGACGCGCACGCCCTGATCTGCCTGCGACGTCGCCCGGGCGGCCGCACACCCGGTTCCCCGATCGGTCCAACCGACGCCCGGGGAGACTGAGGTTTCTACTCCGTTCGGCCGTGGGGTGATGGTCCCGCGGCCGTTGACGCGCTCACTGTTGGGGCACCTGCTACTTCGAGCGACAGGAGTTCTCATGAGGATCCGTATGACGGCCGCCGCGGTCCTGGCGGGTGCGGCCCTGGTGGCGGGCGCGGGCACCGCTGCCGCCGACGCCACGGCGAGCGGCGCCGCCTCCAACAGTCCGGGCCTGCTCTCCGGCAACGTCATTCAGGTCCCTCTCGACCTCGGCCTGAACCTGTGCGGGAACTCGATCGGCGTGCTCAGTCTGCTCAACCCTGCCGCCGGGAACACGTGCTTGAACCAGTAAGAGAGCCCCAGCCACCAGGGGCAGCAGTCGGACGAGCCGTACCTCGGAACCGAGGTACGGCTCGTCCGTGCACGGAGCCACTGCTCGCTCCGACGCAGACGGGGCACGCCCCGATGCGGATGGTGGGCGGGCCCCGTCAGCCGACCATTGTGGTCGGCGGTACCGTCCGGCGACACAGGTGTGCGGGCGCGTGGACGGGTGAGGCGCGCACACCCCGTGCGCGGTATGCGGCCCACCACCTGGCCGCGACGTCCCGGCCGCGGGTCGCGCGCTGGGGATCCGGGCTGCGGTCTACGCCCCGCTCGCCCGGAGCATCTCCTCGCGCTCGACGATCTTCACCCGCTCACGGCCCTGCGGCTCGCCCAGCGCCTTCTCCGCCGCGTCGAGGCGGTACCAGCCCTCCCAGGTGGTGAAGCGCACGTTCCGCTCGGCCAGGAAGGCGTCGACGGCCTCCGGACCGGGGGAGGCGGGGGTGTGCAGCCGCCCGGCCGCGTAGTCCTCGAGCAGGTTGGCGACCGTCTCGTTGGCGTCGCCCTTGGTGTGGCCGATCAGGCCCACCGGGCCGCGGCGGATCCAGCCGGTGACGTACGCCGACTGCACCTGCTCGCCGCTCTCGGAGATGATCCGGCCGCCCTTGTCGGGAACCGTGCCCGTCTCGTCGTCCCACGGCAGCTTCGCCAGCGGGTCGGAGAGGTAGCCCACGGCGCGGTAGACGGCGGTGACGTCCCAGTCCTTGAAGGTGCCGGTGCCCTTGACGTTGCCGGTACCGTCCAGCTCCGTGCGCTCGGTGCGCAGACCGGCCACCCTGCCGTCCTCGCCGAGGATCTCGGCCGGGGACTCGAAGAAGTGCAGGAACAGCTTGTGCGGCCGGTCGCCGACGTCGCGGATCGCCCAGTTCTCCAGGGTCTTGGCGACCATGTCGGCCTGCTTGTTGCCGCGCCGGGTCGCGATGGAGCCCTCGTCGTAGTCGATGTCCTCGGGATCGACGACGACCTCGATGTTCGGGGAGTGGTCCAGCTCGCGCAGCTCCATCGGGCTGAACTTCGCCTGCGCGGGACCGCGTCTGCCGAACACGTGGATCTCCAGCGCCTTGTTGGCCTTCAGGCCCTCGTACACGTTCGCCGGGATCTCGGTCGGCAGCAGCTCGTCGGCCGTCTTCGCCAGGATCCGGGCCACGTCGAGGGCGACGTTGCCGACCCCGAGCACGGCGACCTTCTCGGCCTCGAGCGGCCAGGTGCGCGGCACGTCCGGGTGGCCGTCGTACCAGGAGACGAAGTCGGCGGCGCCGTAGGAGCCGTCGAGGTCGATGCCGGGTATGGGCAGCGCCCGGTCGGCCGTGGCGCCGGTGGAGAAGATCACGGCGTCGTAGAACGCCCGCAGGTCGTCCAGGGTGATGTCGTTCGGGTAGTCGACGTTGCCGATGAGCCGGATCTGCGGTTTGTCGAGCACCTGGTGCAGCGCCGTGACGATGCCCTTGATACGGGGGTGGTCGGGGGCGACGCCGTAGCGGATCAGGCCGAACGGCGCCGGCATCCGCTCGAAGAGGTCGATGGACACGCCCGGCTCGGCGGCCACGCCGGACTTGAGCAGGGCGTCGGCGGCGTAGATACCGGCGGGGCCGGCTCCGACGATGGCTACCCGCAGGGGGCGGGGCATGATCAGGTTCCCTTCGAGCGGTGACAGGCGACTCGACGGCAACCCTAAACTGAGGCAAACCTAAGTTGGTACGCGGGTCCGGTCTATGGGGCCATAAGGCTCGGTTATGGGTCAGCAAAGGCGGTGTGATGGGCGTCGCCGCAGGACCGGGCGGCGGCGCCGCGGCAGGACCGGACACACTGCCGCGGGGCCCGGACGCATGGCCTCGCCCCGGCTCGACGCACACGCGGAACGGGGCCGGACACCGCCCACCTCCCCAGGACGGCGGCGTCCGGCCCCTGGCCCCGCAGTCACGCGGGGCGTTGAGCCCGGTCGGGCCCGGTCAGGTCGTCCGGGTCGAACCAGGTCTCCGCTAGCCCGTGGCGAGCAGCCCCTGGCGCAGCCGGGCGAGCAGACGGCTGAGCAGCCGGGACACATGCATCTGGGAGATGCCCAGCCGTTCCCCGATCTGCGCCTGGGTGAGCTCCTCGACGAACCGCATGTGGATGATCTGCCGGTCCCGCTCGTCGAGGTCCGCCAGGAGCGGGGCCAGGCTGTGCACGTCCTCCACGAGTTCCATGGCCATGTCCTCGGTGCCGATGAAGTCGGCCAGGACGCTCTCGCCGTCCTCGCTGCCGGCGACGGCGGCGTCCAGCGAGGCGGAGGTGTAGCCGTTGGAGGCCACCATCGCGTCGACGACCTCCTGCTCGGGCAGGTTCATCAGCTCCGCGAGCTCCTGCGTGGTGGGCCTGCGGCCCAGCCGGCTGCCGAGCTCCTCCGTGGCCCGGGCGAGCTCCACCCGCGCCTCCTGAAGCCGGCGCGGCACGTGCACGGCCCAGGAGGTGTCCCGGAAGAAGCGCTTGATCTCGCCGACGATGTAGGGCACGGCGAAGGAGGTGAACTCCACCTCGCGGGCGAGTTCGAACCGGTCGATCGCCTTGATCAGCCCGATCATGCCGACCTGGACGATGTCCTCCATCTCCTGGGGGCCCCGGCTGCGGAAGCGGCCGGCCGCGTAGCGCACCAGGGACATGTTCATCTCGATCAGCGTGTTACGGGCGTACTGATGCTCGTGCGTGCCCTCTTCCAGGGTCGCCAGCCGGTCGAAGAACAGCCGCGACAGTGCCCGCGCGTCACTCGGCGCGACGTGCGCGGGGTCGGCCACCTCGGGCAGCCCGGTCCCCGCCGGAGCCGCCTTGGCCTCTGTAGTCACCGCCATCGTGCGTGTCCTCCCTCTGAGCCGATGTGTCGCCTGTCCGTGACCGTCTCGTGATCACGACGGGCTTCGCAGCGTGTACCCCCCTCCGGAAACCTCACACCCATTATTTCTCCGGTCGGCTCATTTCTCCCCTCGGCGGCGTACCCCCGCGGCACCCGCAGACGGGCGCCCTGACGTGTCCGTTCCTCCTGGACGAGGGCGTACGGCACGTCCTGCGGGGGAACGCGCCACTTCGGCACGCCGGAACGTGTGGGACGGAACGCGGGCCGCGGCCGCAACCGGGAGGAGCGTTCGTGGACAGGGACTCGCGGCCGGGCCGCCGCGGCGACGCCCCGGAGGGCACGGCCGCCGCCGGACGCTGGAAGGCCCTGTGGGTCACCCTGACGACCGGCTTCATGAGCCTGCTGGATGTGACGATCGTGGCCGTGGCGCTGCCGTCGATGCAGCGCGACCTGCACGCCTCGGCGTCCTCGGTGCAGTGGGTGGTGTCCGGATACGCCCTCACGTTCGCCCTCGTCCTGGTGCCGGCGGGCCGGGTGGGTGACGCGGTGGGCAGACGTCGCATCTTCCTGTGCGCCCTGGCCGGATTCGTGGTGTGCAGCGCCGCGGCGGGCGCCGCGCCCACGATCGCCTGGCTCGTCGTGGCCCGGCTCGCGCAGGGCGCCTGCGCGGGATGTCTCGCCCCGCAGAACTCGGCGCTGATCCAGCAGATGTTCCGCGGCGCCGAACGCGGCCGGGCCTTCGGGCTCTTCGGCGCCACGGTGGGTGTCTCCAGCGCCGTAGGACCGATCACCGGCGGCCTGATCCTGGCCTTGGCGCACGGCGCGCAGGGCTGGCGCTGGATCTTCTACGTCAATGTGCCGGTCGGCGCGGTGGCGCTGCTGCTGGGGCTGCGGTTCCTGCCCCGTGTCGCCCCGGGCCGCCGGGAACGCCTCGACCTGCCGGGCGTGGCGCTGCTCGGCGCCGGGGTGCTGGCCTGGATGCTGCCGCTGGTGTTCGCCGAGAGCGGCGGACTGCACCGGCTGTGGTGGCTGTTCCCGGTGGGCCTGGCGCTGCTGGCCTGCTTCGCGCTCTGGGAGCGGCGGGTGGCGGCACGGGAGTGCCGGCCGCTGCTGGATCCCCGGCTGGTCACCGGGACGCGTGGTTACGCCCTGGGGACGGCGCTGGGCACGCTGTACTTCGTGGGCTTCAGCGGGGTGTGGCTGGTGTTCGCCCTGTTCTTCCAGGAAGGCCTGGGCTACGAGCCGCTGCGCTCCGGTCTCGCGGTCACGCCGTTCGCGATCGGCTCGGCCGGCGCGGCGGTGGTGGCCGGGTGGCTGGTGGAGCGGCTGGGCCGGCTGCTGACCGTGTGCGGGCTGGTCGCGGTGATGGCGGGGCTGGGCGCGACGGCGCTGGTGCTGCGCTTCGCACCGCAGGACGTCGTCGCGTGGCTCGCCGCCCCCGGCCTGTTCGTCGGCGGACTGGGCAGTGGCTGCGTGATCTCCCCGAACGTGACGATGACGCTGCGCGAGGTGCCGGTGCGGATGGCGGGGGTGGCGGGGGGTGCTCTCCAGACCGGCCAGCGCCTGGGTGGCGCCGTGGGTACGGCCGCCCTTCCGGGCCTGTTCTACCTGGTGCTCGGCGCGAGCGGGGAGGACTTCCGGCAGGCGGTGGCGCTCTCCGTGGGCTCCGCCCTGGTCGCCATGCTGGCGGCCCTGACGATCGCCGTCCTCGACTGGCGCCGCGATCCGTCCCGCACCGCACGCCGCCGCCCCCGGGGACTCCCCGGAGAGTCCGCCCGCGGCTGCCGGTGCGGCGGACGGGAGTGACGGTGTGGGGCGGCGGCCGGGTGCGAGCCGGACGAGCCACGTGTACGGCGGCGGGCGAGGGTGATGTCGGAGCGGAGCCCCGTCACCAGCCGCGGAACGTCTCGGCCGCCTGACGCGCGCGCAGGTCGTCGATGGTGCGCAGTTGCTCCCGGCCCCGCTCCAGGAGCCCGTCCAGCTGGAACGGGTCGAGGCGCCGCTCATGGTCGGCGAGCGCCCGGAGCGTCTCCCAGGCGCAGATCTTGCCCTGCACGCCGATCTGCAGCAGCTCCAGTTCCAGCAGGGAACTCAGCGGTGAGCGCCGGAGCAGGGAACCGTTGCTCTTCAGCCGCCCGGCCCGCTCGCCGAGCCGCCCGGCGTAGACCTTGTAGCGCCGCACCGGCAGTTCCAGCCGCCGCATGAGGGCCAGCAGGCTCCTGCGGTCCTCGCCGATCGCGGTGGCGATCGGCGCCACCGCGGCACCGAGCTCGGACCCCCGGCAGGCGGTGGCGAGGTGCCGGGCCCGTTCGGCGCCCACCGTCGCGCCCGCCAGGTGGTCGTTGAGGTAGATCCCGAGCAGGGTGTAGCCGCTCTGCCCGGAGAGCCCCGGAAGGAAGGATGCGGAGCGTCCTTGACCGTTCATGGCGTGTCCCCTGATCAACCGGGCAGCTTGGCGCGGATGCCGCCGATCGTGGCGGCCGGGCCCGCGGTCGCACGAACGGTGCGGCGTACCAGGCCCGCCTCCCGCTGGAGTTCGCGGGCCGTGCGCCTGCCGCGCCACAGCATCGAGGGTGTACCGCCGGTGTCGTCCGCCGCGATCAGCAGGCCGCCGAGCATGGAGAGGTTCTTCAGGCAGTGGATGAGCTGCTGGGAGCGCTCGGCGGTGTCGTCAACCTCCCAGAACCGGTGCCCCGCGAGCGTGGTCGGCACCAGCGTGCCCGCGAGAGCCAGCGCGCTGAGCCGGGGCAGCCGCCCCAGGCCCAGCATGACACCCGCGGTGACCTGTACGGCGCCGCTCAGCCGCACGACATGTTCGGTGCGCTCCGGCAGCACCGGCACGCGCTCCTGGATCGGTCGTACGACGGGTTCGGCGAGCGGGGCCACGTCCTGGGGCCTGCGGACGGTGTTGAGCCCTCCGAAGACGAACATGGAGGCGAGCAGGGGCCGACCGGTCAGGCGCAGAAGACTCATGGTCCTCTCCAAGGGGTGTGGATGCGTGGGCGTATCGGTGTACGGCCTTCGCCGAGTTCCCGGGCCGCACGCGCGCAATCGAGAGGGACGGGCGGGAAGCGTGTCCGCCGAAGGGGCGACGAGGCATACCCGAAGGGACGAAAAGAAGCCGTACGAAGGGGCCGAAGGGACGCGCAGCGGATGCGCGCCGGCCCGCGGACGGCCGAAATGTAGTACAACCCTTTTTCACGTTTCGGGACAGGCGCCACCTTCCGGGGCATTACGGAAGCTGCGTGTGCCGAGCCGTGTCCGACCTGCCCACCAGGGCCGGGAACCACCCGGCCCGCCATCCGCTGGGGGAGCACCCATATGTCCACGCGTGTGCGCAGCCGCCGCGGCCTCGTCGCCGCCTCCGTTCTGGCCGGGGCCCTCTGCCTGGGCGCCGTGACACCGGCGCTGGCCGGGCCCGGCACCACCCACTCCTCCACCGGCGGCCGTGCGGCCTCCGAGCCCGCGGCCCAGGGCGACCCGCGCGCCGTGACCCAGCGGGTCTCCGACTTCTACGGTGCCTATATCGACACCGCCTGGGACGGCGAGGACCCGGCCGCCGTCGCGAGCCTGAAGGCGCTGAAGGACTTCTACCTGTCCGCCGGCGCCCGCCGGAAGGTCGCCGCCTACGAGGCCAGGGAGCACGCGGACGGGGTTCTGTTCGCCCAGAACGTGCCGGTGCGATGGAGGGTGGCCTACACCGGGGCGGGTGCCGGGCAGGCCACGTGCAGGGTGACGCTCGTCTGGGGCGACCGCAGGGACGCCCAGGTGACGGGGATCGACGTCCGCTCCGACCTGAAGACCCGCAAGATCACCGAGCTGAAACTCGTCCGATGACGGCGGACGGTGTCCGATGCCGCGCGCTGATCGTCCCGGGGCCCGGATCCCGCACGCGGTTCCGGCACACCCCCTCGGGCACTCGGCCGGCGTGAACGCCGCCCGACGCCCCGCACGGCCCCTGGCCGACCAGACACTCGCCCTGTTCGCCGGGGGATATGCCTGGCTGCCGGGGCGCATGCGGGAGAGCGGGCCCCGGGTGGTCACCGGGCTGGCGGTCCGGACCCGGCTCATGGGCCGCCCCGCCCTCGCCGTGCGCGGTCCGGACGCCGTGCGGTTCTTCTACGACGAGCGCAACGTCCGCCGCCACGACGCGATCCCGGAACCCGTCCTGGACACGCTCTTCGGCCGAGGCGTCGTACACACGCTCGACGGCCGGGAACGCCGGGAGCGCAAGCGGCTGTTCGTTCCGCTGCTGCACGCCGACCGGGTCGCCGCCGTCGTCGAGGAGACCGCGGCGGCCTGGGACGAGGCCGTGGCCGGCTGGGCCGGGCGCGACCGCGTCGTGCTCTTCGACGAGGCGGCCGAGGTGCTCACGCGCGGGATGTGCCGCTGGGCGGGTGTCCCTCTCGCGCAGGCGAACGCGGAGACACACGCGGACGCGGGGGACGCGGCGACGGCCCGCGACCTGATCGCGATGGTCGACGGCTTCGCCACCCTCGGACCACGTCACTGGCGGGCCCGCCGCGCCCGCGCCCGGCAGGAGGAGCGGCTGGCCCGCCTGGTCCGGGACGTGCGTGCCGGCCGTGCCGCGGCCCCGGCCGGTTCCATGCTGGAGCGGGTCGTCCGGCACCGCGGCGCCGACGGGGAGTCGCTGACAGCGCGGACGGCCGCGGCCGAGCTGCTGAACGTGCTGCGCCCCACGGCCGCCGTCAGCTGGTTCGTCGCGTTCGCCGCGCACGCCCTGCACCGGCGTCCCGAGACGCGCGCACGGCTGCGGGAGGGCGACACCGCCTACGCCGTCGTGTTCGCCCACGAGGTGCGCCGCTTCTATCCGTTCGCCCCCTTTGTCGCGGGCCGGGCCGCCAGGGACCTGTCCTGGCAGGGGCAGCCGGTTCCCGAGGGCGGCATGGTGCTCCTCGACGTCTACGGGCAGAACCACGACGCCGACCTCTGGGGCGACCCCTACGCCTTCCGGCCGCAGCGCTTCTTCGAACACCCGGCCCAACGCGACGAATTGATCCCCCAGGGCGGGGGCGATCCGTGGACCGGCCACCGGTGTCCCGGCGAGGGCGTCGTCCTCGGCCTGCTGGAGTCCCTCGCGGTGCGTCTGGCCCGCCTGGAGTACAACGTCCCCGACCAGGACCTGCGCATCTCGCTGCGCCGTGTTCCGGCGCGCCCGCGCAGCGGCTTCGTCATCGGCGGCGTACGCGCAACCGGCCGCCGTACGACGGCGGCCGCGGCGGCCGGCGGTGGTGTGACGGCGGGCGGTGGTGTGGCCGGGGCCGCCGGGGGAACCCGTCCGCCGGCCCACCGGGGGACACACCGTCCGACACGCCACCCTCGAACACCAAGGAGCCCTGCCATGGGACACGGCGGAGACGTCATCAACGAACTGACCACCGACCACCGCGAGGTCGAGGAGATCTTTGCCCAGATCGAGGCCCTCCCAGCCGGCGACAAACGGCGCAAGAACCTGGCGGATCAGGCGACGATCGAACTGGTCCGGCACTCCGTCGCCGAGGAGATGTACCTGTACCCGGCGGTCCGCCGGTGGGTGCCGGACGGCGACGCGATCGCGGACCGGGAGATCCAGGACCACGCGGAGGCCGAGCGCACGATGAAGGAGCTGGAGGGCTGCGGGCCCGAGGACGCGCGGTTCGACGAGTTCATGGGCCGTCTGATGCGGGAGATCCGGGAGCATGTGACGGACGAGGAGCAGAACCTCTTCCCCCAGCTGCGCCAGGCCGCGACCCCGGAGGATCTGGAGCAGCTCGGCGAGAAGGTGCGCACCGCCAAGAAGACGGCCCCGACGAGGCCGCACCCCACGGCGCCGGACACGCCGCCCGCGAACAAGCTCCTGGCTCCCGGCGCCGGCATGGTCGACCGGATCAGGGACGCACTGTCCGGCCGCGGGAAGACGGACTGACGCCGATCGGGGCCGGCCGGCGCCGGCAGCCGTTCGCCGGGGTCCCGTTCACCCGCCGCCGGCGCCGGTGGCGGGTGAGGTGTTCCACAGAGCGCCGGTGAGGCCCACCGGGTTGCCGGCCGGGATCAGTCCGGTGTGCAGCACCGTCTTGGCCAGCGGTTCGAGGAGATCGGCCAGGCGCGCGCCGGCGTCGGTGCCGAGGGCGGCCCACGGCTGCCGGGCCGCCGCGTCCGTCCGCGCCTCCACCTCGGTGCGGACGGCGGCTCCGGCCGCGGTCAGCGTGCCGTCCTCGGTGAGCCAGCCGCGCTCGCGCAGATCCTCCTCGGCCGCCTGCCAGGCCGCCACGTCCCACTTGCGGGTCTCCCGCAGCAGCGTCGCGTCGGACTCGCCGGCGGCCGACTTCAGCACCATAGCGGCGACGGGGCCGAGCCCATGCGCGACCAGTACGGCCACATGCCCGTCGCCGCGGTGTTCGCGCAGGGTCGTCAGGGCCTGCCAGAGCCGCACGTGCGGTGGCGCGGGCCGATCGAGTGCCTGGTTGGCGGCGCCGAGCACCCGTCCAGCGGTGTCGGCCGCCGCGGCCGCCCGCCACGCCAGGTCCGCCGCCTCGGCCAGCTGCGGACCGGTGGCGGCGTCTCGGCCGAGCAGGCGCGTCAGGGCGGCGTCCATCGCCTCCTGCCGGGCCGCGAGGGCGTCGGCCGGGTCCGTGTACCGCCAGGCGTCCGGCAGGGCCCGGGCCACTCGGTCGGGGTGGAAGACGTAGAAGGAACTCGTGACGACGGGAGCGGGTACGGCGCCGAGCGGGGCGGCGCGCAGCGCGAAGTACCCCATCCAGAAGCCGCGCAGCCCCAGCGCGTCCGCCGCCCGGCGGGCCTCGGGCGCGAAGTATACGAGGCCGTGGACCGGTTCGTAGCGCTCCCACAGCGCCCGTGCCAGGAGGTCGGTCATGCCGGATCAACTCCGTTCGTCGGCTTCGGAGCAGCATGCGTCATGACGGTCGTCATAACAACCCCGTGCCCACCTCGAACCACCGGAACCGGCCACTGAAATGCCCCTGCCGGCCGCCGGGTGCCGCGCGGCGGAATCGGGGCGCCCGGCGACGGGGCCCGGCCGACCGGGTGGGACGGGTCAGGCCAGCGCCAACAGCACCGCGGCCACCACCGTGAGCGCCGCCATCGGCACCATGACGACGCGGGCGCGGTGGGCCCAGGACGGCAGGCCGGTCCGCCGCGACCGGGAACCGCCCGGCCCGCACCCGACGTCCGGTTGGGCGAGGGTCCGCCCCGGGCCGAGCAGCGCGCGGCACCAGGGGCAGTCTCCGTCCTCCCACGCCTCCTTGCCGTGCTCGGCGAGCGGACGCGGCCACGAGGACGTCCGCGGTCGCCACCGTGCCGCCGCCGTCACATCGGCCGGCCTCACAGGACGGGGATCCCACGCGGTACCGGCACTGCGGGCACCGCCCCGGTCGCCGCCTCCGCCGCCACTCGCGCTCCCGGCCCGGCATCGGCGCCCGCGCCCGCTCGCCCGCCCCCGTCCGGCAGGAGCCCGCCCGCTCCGGTGCCCCAGGGCCGCAGCAGCGGCTTGCCGGGCGCGCGGACCGCCGGAGCATGGGGCGAGGGCGCACCGGCCTCCGCGAACGAGGCCCAGCGCACTCCGGAGGAATGGGGGCCGGCGGTCAGTTCCGCGTAGGGCCGGTCCGCCGGCGGGTGGCCGAGGGTGGGCGGCACGGCCCGAGAAGTGCTGTCCATACCGAAGCAACGGCGGTCACCCCTCGTCCGTACGCGCCGCGGCCCGCTCCCTCACCGCATCAGGTGAGGAGACCGCTCGAACGGACGCGTCCGCCGATGCGACAAGCAGCCCGACGGACGGCGCCGTTCACCCGGGGGTCAGCTCGGCCGGCAGCAGCGTCCGGTCGTCGCCGCCGCCGTCGGCCGCGGACTGCGTCAACAGGCGCCCGCACAGGGACGGCAGGGCGTCCGGGTGCCCGAGGTCCGGCACGGTGGCGGCCCCCGCGTCGAGGGTTCGGGCGAGACGGGAGACGCCCTCGTCGATGTCACTCGTGCGGGACTCCACCAGCCCGTCGCTGTAGAGCAGCAGGAGGGCCGGTTCCGACAGGTGCAGCACCGTCGGCTCGTAACGGTCCGTGCCCAGTCCGAGAGGCAGGCCCGCGGTGGTGAGTTCGACCCGCGCCGCCGGTCCGCGGGGCCCGCGGACCAGGGGCGGCGGGTGACCCGCCCCGACGAAGGTGCAGGTGTGCCGGTCCGCGTCCCACTCCGCGTACCTGCAGGTGGCGAAGGAGGCGCCGGGTGTGACGGCGGCCATCGCGTCCAGTCGGCACATCAGCTCCGTCGGGCCGATGTCCAATGCCGCCAGCGTACGGACGGCGGTGCGCAGCTGGATCATGGCGACGGCGGACTCCGGCCCGTGGCCCATGGCGTCGCCGACGACCATGCCGAGCCTGCGGCCGCCCCGGGGCAGCACGTCGTACCAGTCACCGCCGATGACGTCGTCCTGCCCGGCGGGCCGGTAGCCGTGGGCGACCCGGCAGCCCGCGAAGGACTGGCCGACCGGGCCTGGTGCACGTCCCGTTGTGGCGCCCCGAGCGGGAGGAGGACGTCCCCGAGAACCCGTCGCAGTACTGGGTCTACGCGGGGGGCGGGCGCAAGAGCCGGTGAACACCGTGGATCCGAGCGCTGATCGGGGACCGGCTCCTCAGGCGGGCCGCCGCGCGCTGTGGACCGGATGAGTGATCCCACCGGAACGCCAGGGCGGCGGCCGGCGTGCGCGTATGCCGACGGCGCCGACGTCAGGGTTTCGTCACGGGCCGTGCAGTGCCGTCCCGGCGGTAGCGGCCTACCGTCGGAATATGAGCGGTCGACGGCTCCCCACCTCTCCCGGTTTCTGGCGCAGCCCCCTGCGCGGTCCGTGGTTCACCTCGGTGCTGGGCCTGGTCCTGCTGGTGGGCATCACCGTGCTCTTCGTGACCGGCCTGGTGTCGTACGCCGCCTACAACCCGGGCCTCACCCCGGTGAACGACAAGACCCCCGGGAAAGGGATCCTCGGGTTCTACCTCTTCGACTGGCCGACGCGTCCGCCCTGGCTGTACCGGCTCACCCAGAACGTCCACGTGACGCTGGGGATCACCCTGATCCCGGTCCTGCTGGCCAAGCTGTGGTCGGTGGTGCCCCGGCTGTTCGCGCTGCCGCCCGCCCGGTCCCTCACCCACGCGCTGGAACGGATCTCGCTGCTCCTGCTGGTCGGGGGCGTCCTGTTCGAGTTCATCACCGGGGTGCTCAACGTCCAGCTGGACTACATCTTCCCCGGCTCGTTCTATCCGCTGCACTTCTACGGCGCCTGGGTGTTCTTCGCGGCCTTCGCCGTCCATGTGGCACTGAAGCTGCCCACGGCGTGGCGCCATGTACGCCGTGCGCGGGGAGCGGCGGGCGAACCCGTGCCGCCGCACGAGGACGGGGACCTGGTGTCCCCGCGGCCGGATCCGCCCAGTGTGTCGCGCCGTGGCGCGCTGTGGGTGGTCGGAGGCGGCTCGCTGCTGCTGTTCGCCACGACGGTGGGCCGCGGCTTCGACGGACCGCTGCGGCGCACCGCCCTGCTGGCCCCGCACGGCGGGTCCGAGCCGGGCACCGGACCGAACGGATTCCAGATCAACAAGACCGCCGCCTACGCCGGGATCGACGCGGCCGAGACGGGCGAGGAGGCCTGGCGGCTCGTCGTCACCGGACGCACCGGCACCGTCCGCCTCGCCCGCGCCGATCTGCTCCGCCTGCCCCTGCGCAGCTCCGCGCTGCCCATCGCCTGCGTCGAGGGCTGGTCCACGTCCGACCAGTGGTGGCGCGGCGTCCGGCTGCGCGACCTCGCGGCGCTCGTCGGGTACGAGGATCCGGCCGGCGTGCCCGACGCGCTCGTGGAGTCGCTCCAGCGGCACGGTGCCTTCCGGCGGGTCGGCCTGCGCGCCAACCAGGTGCGCGACCCGCTCTCCCTGCTCGCGATCCAGGTCAACGGCGAGGACCTGACCTTGGACCACGGCTACCCGGCCCGGGTCATCGTGCCCGCGGCACCCGGCGTGATGAACACGAAGTGGGTGGCCGGGCTGACCTTCGGAGACCTGTGATGACCCCGCGCGCCCCCCGCCCCCTCCGCGCCGTCCGCCCCTTCGGCTTCCTCCGCTCGCTCCGCCTTTCCCGCCTCCCGCTCGGCAGCCCGTTGCAGCTGGTGCTGCTCGCCTGCTCGTTCGCGCTGGCCGGATACGCGGGGGTGCGGCTGTTCGCGGGCGACTGGTTCGGGGTGGCGCTGTGGTTCGTGGGCGCGGCGCTGCTGCACGACCTGGTGCTGCTGCCGCTGTACGCGGCGGCGGACCGTGCCGCCGTGCGGGCGGCCGGTCGGGCCGGCCGCCGCGCGTGGGTGGCGTACGTCCGGGTCCCGGCGATCCTGTCAGGGCTGCTGTTCCTGGTGTGGTTCCCGCTGATCACCGGGCAGGTGGACCCGCGGCAGTACCGGCTGACCACCGGACTGTCGCCGGACGGCTACCTCGCCCGCTGGCTGCTGATCACCGCCGTGCTCTTCGGCGGCTCGGCGCTGGTCCTCGTGGTGCGGCTGCGCAGGGCGGCGAAGCACCGGCCGCCCGCCGTCCACTGATCGACGGCCCGCCAGCCCGCGCGCCCGGCGTGGCGCAGCAGGGCCGGGGCGCCGACGCGCGCCCAGGGGAAGGGGTCGCCCGCACCGCCCGCCACGTCTGCCCGGTGGACGACCTGGACCTCGACGCGCTCGTCGACGTCCACGGGCGCGGCCTCGGCGATCAGCAGACCGCCGGGCCGCAGCAGCCGGGCCATCCGGTGCAGCAGGACGCGCGGGTCGCCGCCGATGCCGACGTTGCCGTCCATGAGGAGCGCGCTGTCCCAACGACCCTCACCGGGCAGCGGTTCGAACACCGAGCGGCGCAGCGCGGGCCCGCCGAGACCGACGGTGCGGGCGACGGCCGCCTCGCTCACGTCGATGCCCAGGACCGGCAGTCCGCGCGCCGCGAGGGCCGCGACCAGCCGCCCCGGTCCGCATCCGACGTCCAGCACCGCGCCCTCGCAACGGGCCAGCACCTCCAGATCCACCGCGTCGGCCTCCGCACACCACCGCTCCACCTCCAGCGGCAGCAGCCACCCGTCGGTCCGGCGCAGGAACAGCGGCCCGCGACCGTCGCGCAGCGCGGCGGTGTAAGGCCCGTCGGCGCTCCATTCGGGTCCGTCGGCGCCTCGGGTGTATCCGTCGGGAGTTCGCACGGGTGCGTCGGTGGCTCCCGTCCGCGGCTCGCGGGCCGGCGCGCGCCTGCCGCCGTTCCCCGCGTTCGCGTCGGCGGTCCGGGGGGGCCGACCCGCCGGCCGCGCGAACCGGTCCGTGGCCGCCGCGGGCCTGTCGTCGGTCCGCGTGGGTCCGTCGGCGGTGCCCGCCCGTCGAGCGGCGGTGCGCGCGGACTCCTCGGCGGTTCCCACGCCTGTGTCCGGTGTCCGTGCCGGCCCGTCGGCCGTTTCGGTGGCCCCTGCGCGACGCCCTGCCCGGCCGCCGGCGGACCACTCGGCACCGGACGCCGGTGTGGCCGCCGCCCCGGCGTCGGTCGAACCGGTCGTCGATGCGATCTCGTGTGCGGTGGTCATCGGCCGGTGACCACCGCACAGCGGGCGAGACGTGCGGCGAAGCGGCCGTGCGGGGCGCGGGCGGCCACGGCCCGGGCGTCGGCGACGGTGTCCACGTCGCGCAGCAGCGGAAGGTCGCGCACCCGCAGACCCGCCGCGACGAGCCTGTCGCGCTGCACGGCGCCGGTCACGGACGTCGACATGGGCACGCCCCGCAACAGCGAGGGGTCAGGCTCCGCCAGTCCCAGGGCCCAGAAACCGCCGTCCTCGGCGGGGCCGAACCACGCGTCGCAGGTGGCGAAGTCGACGCCGAGCAGGTCCGGGGTGACCTGCGGGGTGTCCATCCCGATCAGCAGCGCCGGACCGGTACAGCCGGCGAAGGCCGCCGCCAGCCGTTCGTCCAGACCGCCCGCGCACTGCCGTACGACGTCGAAGCCGGGCGGCAGCCAGGGGCCGGCCACACCGTCGAGGACGAGGACCCGCCGGTCGGCGGGGGCCGCGGCCACGGCGAGCAGGGTGTCCGCGAGGGCCGCCTCGGCGAGTTCGGCCGCCTCCCGCGGGGTGAACGGCGGCGTCAGCCGGGTCTTCACCTTCCCCGGCAGCGGTTCCTTCGCGATGACGAGCAACGTGGTCAACGGGGCACTCCTCGGGTCGCGTGCGGGACCGTGGGCACACCCTGGGCGCCGCGCGGGCCCGGCTCGGCCAGCACCCGGCGCATGTCCCGTACCGCCTGCCAGGTCCCGCGCCAGGTGCCCGTCACCTTCGAGGCGCCGGTGCGCGGCAGGTACGGCACGTCGTGCTCGGTGACGTGCCAGCCCGCGTCGGCGGCGCGCACCACCATCTGCAGCGGGTACCCGCTGCGGCGGTCGGTGAGGCCGAGCGCGAGGAGCGGCGCCCGGCGCGCCGCCCGCAGCGGGCCGAGGTCGTGCAGGCGCAGACCGGTGCGGCGGCGCAGCATCCGGGCCAGTGCGAGATTGCCCACCCGGGCGTGCGCGGGCCAGGCTCCCGGGCCTTGCGGCCGGCGCCGGCCGAGCACCAGGTCGGCCGCGCCGGTGCGCACCTCGCGGACGAAGGGCACCAGCAGCGTCGGGTCGAGCGAGCCGTCGCAGTCGCAGAAGCACACGATGTCGGCGGTGGCGGCGGTCAGCCCCGCGTGGCAGGCGGCGCCGAACCCGCGGCGCGGCTCGGACACGACGGTCGCGCCCAGCTCACGCGCCAGTTCGGCCGAGCCGTCGGTGGAGCCGTTGTCCACGACCAGGGCGCGCCAGCCCTCGGGGATGCGGGCGAGCACCCAGGGCAGGGCGCCGGCCTCGTTCAGGCAGGGGAGCACCACGTCGACGTCCGGTGGTGTGGGAGAGGTCGTCACGGCTCTCACCCTACGGACTCAAAACGGACATAACGGCTGTCGGCATCTTACGAAACGCGGACGTCGCAAGCCGCCGAGCCACCGGCAGCGGCACCACGGCCGCCGCAGTGCCAGGCTGGACGCATGCAGCAGCCGTACGAGCCCCGAGCGGGCGGTCACCAGGCGGGCGCCGGCGAACCACGAATCGGCGACCCCCGATTCGGCGAACCCGGCACCGGCGAACCCAAGGCCGGTGAACCCGGAACCGGTGGACCCCGGAATGCCGGACCAGGAACCGCCGGACCGGGAACGACCGAACCGGCGACCGCCCTGTCCGGAACCGCCGGACGCCGGCCGGCCCCCGCGGCCCGGGTCCTGGTCGTGGAGGACGACCCCACCGTCGCCGAGGTGGTCTCCGGCTACCTGGACCGCGCCGGCCACGTCGTGGACCGGGCCGGGGACGGGCCGACCGCACTGGCTCGCGCGGCCGCGCACTGGCCGGACCTGGTGGTGCTGGACCTGATGCTGCCCGGCATGGACGGCCTGGAGGTCTGCCGCCGGATGCGCGGCCGCGGCCCGGTGCCGGTCATCATGCTCACCGCGCGCGGCGACGAGGACGACCGCATCCTCGGCCTGGAGGTCGGCGCCGACGACTACGTCACCAAGCCGTTCAGCCCGCGCGAACTCGTCCTGCGGGTGGAGTCGGTGCTGCGCCGCACCCGGCCCGCCGCCGTGTCGCGGCCACCGGCCGCGGCCGGCCTCGCCGTCGACCCGGCCGCCCGCCGCGCCACCAAGCACGGCACCGAGCTGGCCCTCACCCTGCGCGAGTTCGACCTGCTCGCCTTCCTCCTCAGGCACCCCGGCCGCGCCTTCAGCCGCGAGGACCTGATGCGCGAGGTGTGGGGCTGGGACTTCGGCGACCTGTCCACGGTCACCGTCCATGTGCGGCGGCTGCGCGGCAAGGTGGAGGACGACCCGGCCCGGCCCCGCCTGATCCAGACCGTGTGGGGCGTCGGATACCGCTTCGACCCCGCCGCGCACCTGGGCGAAGCACGCACGGGCGAAGCACACGAGGCCGAAGGGAGCTGAGCGTGCGCGACATTCTGCTGATCGCCCTGTACTCCTTCCTCGGCGCCGCGGCGACCGGCCTGGCCGGGGCCTGTGTGCTGCGGCTGATCCGGCGGCGCTCCCTGACCGCCTCGCTCACCGTGGTCGCCGCCGTGGCGGTGGCCGCGATGCTGGCCGGCACTCTGGTGGTGGCGCAAGCGATGTTCCTGTCCGAGCACGACCTGTCCGTCGTCACCACCGTGGTGGCCATGGCCGCGGTGGTGTCCCTGGTGACCGCGCTGCTGCTGGGCCGGTGGGTGGTCGCCCGCAGCCGCGAGCTCGCCCTCGCCGCCCGCTCGTTCGGCGAGGGCGGCGACTTCGCCGCGCCCGACACCCCGGCGACCGCCGAACTGGAGTCCCTCAGCCGTGAGCTGGCCGCCACCAGCGCGCGGCTCGCCGAGTCCCGGGAGCGCGAGCGCGCCCTGGAGTCCTCGCGCCGGGAACTCGTCGCCTGGATCTCGCACGACCTGCGCACCCCGCTCGCCGGACTGCGTGCCATGTCCGAGGCGCTGGAGGACGGTGTCGCCACCGACCCGGACCGCTACTTCAAGCAGATCCGCGCCGAGGTGGAGCGCCTGAACGACATGGTGGGCGACCTGTTCGAGCTCTCCCGCATCCACGCCGGCAGCCTCGCCCTGACCCGCTCCCGGATCTCGCTGTACGACCTGGTCGGTGACGCGCTCGCCGGGGCGGACCCGCTGGCGAGGGAGCACGGGGTGCGCCTCGTGGGCGACCGGGTGGAGCCGGTGCCGGTCGAGGTGGACGGCAAGGAGATGAGCCGGGTGCTCGGCAACCTGCTGGTGAACGCCATCCGCCGCACCCCTGCCGACGGCACGGTCGCCGTCGCCGCCGAACGCTCGCCGGAGGGCGTCGTCGTCCTGTCCGTCACCGACGGCTGCGGCGGCATCCCCGAGGAGGACCTGCCCCGGGTCTTCGACACCGGCTGGCGCGGGACCCACGCCCGCACACCCCCGGCCGGCGCGGGGCTGGGCCTCGCCATCGTCCGGGGCATCGTCGAGGCCCACCAGGGCCACACCGCCGTTCACAACATCCCCGGTGGGTGCCGCTTCGAGGTGACCCTGCCCACGGCGGCCCACTCGGCGGAGAGCTGACCCGCAGAGCCCGGCCGGACGACGCGGACGAGGAGCCGCTCGGCTACGACAGGTGATCGACCGGCTTCTCGTCGCGCAGGGGCGAGCGGGCGAACTCCCGCATCCCCTCCTCGAAGCCGACCTCGGCCTTCCAGCCCAGTTCGGCCCGCAGCCGTGAGGAGTCCGCGGTGATGTGCCGTACGTCGCCCAGGCGGTACTCGCCGGTGACGACGGGCTCGGGTCCGCCGTACGCGGCCGCGAGGGCCCGCGCCATGGCGCCGACCGTGTGCGGCTCGCCGCTGCCCGTGTTGTAGACGGTCAACGCGCCCCGCGGCGGCTCCGCCTCCAGCGCCGCGACGTTGGCCGCGGCCACGTCCCGTACGTGCACGAAGTCGCGCCGCTGCCGGCCGTCCTCGAACACGCGCGGCGCCTCGCCGCGGGCCAGCGCGGAGCGGAAGAAGGACGCGACGCCCGCGTACGGGGTGTCACGGGGCATCCGGGGCCCGTAGACGTTGTGGTAGCGCAGCGAGACCGCCGACCCCGCCGTCGACCGCGCCCACGCGGCCGCCAGGTGCTCCTGGGCCAGCTTGGTCGCCGCGTAGACGTTCCGCGGATCGGGCGGGGCGTCCTCACCGACCAGTCCGGGGCGCAGCTCCCGCCCGCACCTCGGGCACACCGGCTCGAACCGGCCCGCGTCCAGGTCGCCCACGGACCGCGGACCCGGCCGTACGACCCCGTGCTCCCGGCACTCGTACCGCCCCTCTCCGTACACCACCATCGACCCGGCCAGCACCAGACGTCCCACGCCCGCCTCGGCCATCGCGGCGAGCAGGACGGCGGTGCCGAGGTCGTTGCGGGAGACGTACTCGGCCGCGTCCCGGACGCCGTCGCCGAGGCCGACCATCGCCGCCTGGTGGCACACGGCGTCCACGCCCGACAGCGCGCGGCCCACCGCCTCCGGGTTCCGCACGTCCGCACCCGCGGACGTGCTCACGTCGAACACCACGGCTTCGTGCCCACGCTCCGTCAGCGCCTGAACGACATGGGACCCGATGAATCCGGCACCGCCGGTGACCAGTACACGCATACGGCCCACGCTAGGCCGCCGGCGGCACCGCACCGCACGAACGCGCCGGTCACGTCATCACTCCGTAAGACCCCTCCACCCGCCGCCGCACGTGCTGGGCGGCGCGACGTCGCCGCAGGACCAGCGGAAACACTCGCCGTCCCCATGCGCGGATGCCTCCCGGTGGCGTCGCCGGTGCCGCCGGCCTCGCGGGGCCTCCGGGCGGCGGTCACCGGCCTGACGCTTCGTCGTCCGCCGTGGCGGGCTCCGCGGCCGGCCGGTCGCGGACCTGGCGCCCCGTCATGTCGCCCCGGCCCGATCGAGGTCGCCCGACACCCGGTCGCACGGCCCGATCGCGGCCGTGCCGGCCTGTACCGCAGTCCCGTCCGCCAGGAGGGTGACGAGAACGTTTGGAACCTCCCCGGTGAGTGACACCATGTGAGGTGTGGCCCAGTCTCTCCGCCCCGGGGAGGCTCCACGACGGCGCGGTCGGCAGCGAGCCGCGATGCCGGCGGTTCCGGTCCATGAGGGCGGACAACCCCGGGCACGACCCGTCCCGTTCCGCAACTCGACACACGGCCATGCCCGATGGCCATGGATGGACATGTGCGGTCGTTACGTCTCCACGCGCAGCCCCGAAGACCTGGTGCGGCACTTCGGGGTCACCGAGTGGCGCCCGGAGGAGACACTGGAGCCCAGCTGGAACGTCGCACCCACCGACCCGGTGTGGGCCGTTCTGGAGCGCACCCCGCGGGAGGACCCGGAGGCGGGCCCGGTGCGCCGGGAGCTGCGGGTGCTGCGCTGGGGGCTGGTCCCGTCCTGGGCGAAGGACCTGCGGATCGGCGCCCGGCTGATCAACGCCCGGGTCGAGACCGTGCACGAGAAGCCCGCCTTCCGGCGCGCCTTCGCCAGGCGCCGCTGCCTGCTGCCCGCCGACGGCTTCTACGAGTGGCGGCAGGTCAGGGCGGAGGACACCGGCAGGACGCGCAAGCAGCCGTACTTCATCCACCCCGAGGACGATGGGGTGATGGCGCTCGCCGGCCTCTACGAGTACTGGCGCGACCCCGGGGTGGCGCGGGACGACGACCCCGCCGCCTGGGTGACGACCTGCACCGTCCTGACCACCGAGGCCACCGACGCGGCCGGCCGCGTGCACCCCCGCATGCCGCTCGCCCTCACCCCGGACCACTACGACGCCTGGCTCGAGCCGGGCCATCAGGACCCCGGCGGGCTGCGGGAGCTGCTCAGCCCTCCTGGCGGCGGCCGTCTGGACGCCCGTCCCGTCTCCCCGGCCGTCAACGACGTCCGCAACAACAGGCCGGGCCTGCTGGAGGGGCCCGCCCCGTGACCCGCCTGCGCCGGACGGACAGCCGTGTCCCCCGGTGACCGGCGTCCTGGCGCGTTGCGCCCGCACCGGCGCCCGGGTGGCCCGTACCGTGCTGTGGACGTGACCGTCGGGCGGCAACGGGAGGCGCGGTGACGGAACCGGGCGGTCCGGCGTCCGGGCGGCGCCGCGGGCGCCGGGCGGGCGGGCCGGACAGGGCCGGCAGGGTGGTGCTGGGCAGCCGGCCGGCCCACTCCGTACGGCTGCCGCCGCCCTCCCGCTCCGGCCCCCCGGCCCTGTCCGCCGAGCATCCCCGGGCCGAGCGCACCGTGCCCTGGCTGCGCGTCGCCGCCGCCTACGCCTGGCGGCTCATCCTCGTCGGCGTCGTCGTCTACGGCGTCTTCACGATCCTCGTCCGCTTCCAGCTCGTCGCGGTGGCCCTCTTCATCGCGCTCGTCGTCACCTCCGTCCTGCGCCCCCTGGCCGACCTGCTGAACCGGCTGCTGCCACGGCCGTTGTGCGTCGCCGCGGTACTGGTCGGAAGCGTGTTGGTCGTGTCCGCCCTGCTCGCCTTCGTGGGCGAGGCGGTCGCGGGGGAGTGGGCCCAGCTGACCGAGGAGCTGCGCGGTGGCATCCACCGGATCGAGCGGTGGGTCCAGGGTCCCCCCTTCCGGATCAGCCCCGGAAGGCTCACCGCCCTCCAGGACCAGCTCCTGGACTATCTGGCCGCGCACCGGGCGAGCCTGCTCAACAGCGCGCTCAGCGGCCTGGGCCGGATCGTCGAGCTGGTCACCGCCGGTGCGCTCGCGCTGTTCACGTCCGTGTTCTTCATCCACTCGGGAGAACGGCTGTGGCGCTGGGCGAGCGACGCGCTGCTGCCCGCGGGCGCCCGGCCGGTGTGGGACCGGGCCGGGCACGCCGCCTGGCGTGCCTTCGCCGGGTACACGCGCGGCATCATCATCGTGGCCGCCACCAACGCCGTACTGGTCGGCGTCGCCCTGGTCCTGCTGCGCGTGCCGCTCGCCCTGCCGCTGACGCTGCTGGAGTTCTTCGCCACGTTCGTACCGCTGGTGGGTTCGCCGGTCGCGCTGGGCGTGGCCACGGTGGTCGCCCTGGCCGGACGCGGCCCGATCACGGCGCTGGCCGTGCTGCTGCTCATCGTCGTCATCGGCCAGCTCGAGGGGCACGTCCTGCATCCCCTGGTGATGAGCTGGGCGGTCCGCCTGCACCCGGTCGTCGTCGCCGTGTCCGTCATCGCCGGCAGCATCGTCGCCGGTGTGATCGGCGCGGTCGTCGCCGTCCCGTTCGTGTCGGTCGTCTGGGCGGTCCTGTCCGCGCTGCGGACCGCGCCGCCGTAGCGCGCCGAAGCCCGCATCCGGTGCCCGAGCCGTCCGGCGGCGGCCTTTTCGGCCGCGGCAGAAGGGGCACGCGTTCCTGGTACGACCCCCGAGCAGCAGAGGAACGGTGCCGTGATGTCCGAGTACGAACGTTCCCGCACGATGCCCGCCCAGCCCGAGCAGGTGTTCGATCAGGCTGCCAACGTCGGCCGGCTCGACTCCTGGCTGCCGGGCGACCTGCACGTGCGCGTCGAGGAGCCGCCCGCCGTCACCGTGCACGAGGATCACACCGACCAGGACACCCCGGCCCTGATACGCGCCGAGCGCGAGCAGATGCGGATCGAGTGGGGGACCCGCGAGCAGGGCAGCTACGCGGGCTGGCTGCAGGTCTCCGGCATCGGCGGCGGCGCCAGCGAGGTGACCGTCCACCTGTCGTTCCTCGAGGACAGGCACGACCCGGGCGAGCGGACCGCCCTGGAAGCCCTCGACGACAGCCTGCGGCGGCTGGAGGACCAGGTGCGATGCGCGTGGAGCACGCCGGCGGCTGAGCCGCCGCACGCGGACGGGAACAGAACGTACCGCGGTGTGCGATCCTCACCGGACCGCACACCGCGGCTGTAGTTGACCGAGTGGGTTGGAGGCTCGGCGTCAGCGGGCCGGAGGCCCGGTGCTCGGACCAGGGGCCTCAGTACCTGTCGTAGCCGCCGTGGTCACCGTGGTCGCCACCGTGGTCGCCGTGGCCACCGCCGTTGTAACCGTGGTGGCCGCCGTACCCGCCGTGGTCGCCGTAGCCGCCGTGGTCGCCGTGGTCCCCACCGCCGTTGTAGCCGTGGTGGCCGCCGTAGCCGCCGTGGTCTCCGCCCCACCAGTCGTCGTCGTTGTTCCAGCTGTAACCGGAGTGGTCATAGCCCGAGTCGTGAGCCGAAGCGGTCCCCGCTGCGCCGATCGCGGCGCCGCCTGCCATGACGATGCCGGCCGCGGACATGGCGATGAGACGCTTAACGCGCTGTGCTCGCATGGGTTTTACCTTTCCTTCCATCGTCTCGCGCAAGGAAACAGCACGAGGATGATGGCCGCGCCGGCCGGATGGATGAGAAGTGCGGCGCGGTCTGAGGTGTGGCCGCCGTAGGTCAGAAGCACGTCTCCGTGCGCGACGCCGCCGCGTCCCACCCGCGCCGGATGGCACGGGCGAGGGTCGCGGCAACGGCCCCCGTGGTGGAGACCACGCCGGACGGGAATGCCCCCGTTTGCGGCTCTCACCTTCCGACGCTAGCCGCCCCTCGGCCCGTCGGCATCTCGGGAGGGAGCCCCGGCGGATCGGCAACACCCTTTGTCCTGGCCCGAGTACGCGACGGTGAGGCACGCACCGGTGACGGTGCGTCCACGCGCGCGGCCACGGCCCGCCCGATGGGCGATGCGGCGACCCCGCGCATGATGCGGCCGGCGGGGGGCAGACGGACCAATGCCCAAGGGGGTGCGTATATGTCCACGGGAACCCTTCTCGCCATCATCATCCCGATCGTCGTCGTGCTCGCCCTGATCGCGATGGCGATCGCCCTGCTGACCAGGCGCCGTCGTCTTCGTGAGCGCTTCGGCCCCGAGTACGAACGGACCGTCGGGGACGCCGAGAACAGGCGGGCCGGCGAGCGTGAGCTCAGGGCCCGCGAAAAGCGGCACGACGCGCTGGACATCAAGCCGCTGCCGGCCGACTCACGGGACCGCTACGCACGCGAGTGGAGCAACGTGCAGCAAGAATTCGTGGACCGGCCCGAGGACGCGGTGCACGACGCCGACCGGCTGGTGACCTCGCTGATGCACGAGCGCGGCTACCCGACGGAAGGCTTCGAGCAGCAGGCCGCGGACCTCTCGGTGGAGCACGGCCGCACGCTCGAGCACTACCGCGCCGCCCACGAGGTCCAAGCGCTGAGCACCAGCAGCAAGGCCACGACCGAGCAACTCAGGGGCGCCATGGTCCACTACCGGACGCTCTTCGACGAGCTGATCTCCGACGGGGGCCGTGCCCGAACCGCCCCCTCCTGAGAACCCGTCTGCCCCGCCCGTCCCGGCAGGGAGGAACGGAACGCCATGCACAGCAACGAGAATCCGAGCCGCTTCGGCCGCGGCCTGTCCACCGAGGACCTCGCACAGGAGACGGGCGCGGCCGGAACCCCGGTCTATCCCGGTGAGAGCACGGGCGGGCCGACGACACGGCGCCCCGTCGTGGAACGGCCCGAGCGGTCCGAGCAGCCCGAGCGACCCGAGCGGTCCGCGGGGGCCGGACGCGCCGAGGGGGACGAGCGAGCCGAACGCGCCGTACGACCCGAGCCGACCGATCGGCCCGCGACCGGCGCGGACACCGGCCGGGAGGCGGGCACCACCGCCGGCACGACCCCTGCCCAGCCGGAGCCGGCCGCCTCCGAGGAGATCACGGCCCGGCTGCTGGCCCCGGACGAGGAACAGGGCTTCCGGGACCGGTGGCGCGCGGTCCAGAGCACGTTCGTGGACGACCCGCGCGAGGCGGTGCACTCCGCCGACACCCTCGTCGCGGACGTCATGCAGACCCTGGCCGCCACCTTCGCCCGGCACAAGCAGGATCTGGAGAGCCAGTGGAGCCAGGGGGAGAGAGTGGACACGGAGGACCTGCGCAGGGCGCTCCAGCGCTACCGGTCCTTCTTCAACCGCCTCCTGAGCACCTGACCGTGTGCACCGGCTGACCACCGCCCCGGCCCCCACGGCCCGGACGACCGCCTCCGGCGTGTCGCGCGGACGCCGCGGACACGCCCGGCGTGTCATGGGAGCGGTCGCCGGGACCGGGAGACGATGGGCGGGGTACCCGCACCGCCATCAGGCCGGGCCAGGAACGGAGGGGCTGCGTGGACCAGCGGGTCGCGGAGCAGAGCGAGTCGAGGCAGCACGAGAGCGAGCGGCGCGAGACCGGGCGCAACAAGCCGGAGCGGCGCGGGACCGACCGCGGCGGGACCGGACAGCGCGGGACGGAGGGCTCCGACCCGCGCCGGCGGATCCCGCGCACCGACGCCGTCCTGCGCGACCCGCGCCTGGCGGCGGCGGTGGCGCGCCTCGGGCCGGCACCGGTGAAGGCCGCCGTCCGGCGGGCCCAGCAGCAGGCCCGCGGTGGCACCATCCGGCCCGAGGAGGTCGCGGACACGGCGGTGGCGCTGCTGCCGCCCACGGCCTGCGGGCTGCGCCCGGTCATCAACGCCACCGGAGTGCTGCTGCACACCAACCTCGGCCGGGCACCGCTGTCGGCGGCCGCTCGGCGCGCGGTGCTGGACGCCGCCGGACCCACCGACGTCGAACTGGACCTGCCGACCGGTGTCCGGGCCCGCCGGGGCCGTTCCGCCCTCGGCGCGCTGCGCGCCCGCCTGCCGTCCGCCGCCGCGGCCCACGTCGTCAACAACGGCGCCGCCGCCCTGGCCCTCGCCGCCACCGCTCTGGCCGCCGGCCGGGAGATCGTCATCAGCCGGGGGGAGATGGTGGAGATCGGGGACGGCTTCCGGCTGCCCGACCTGCTGGTGTCCACCGGCGCCCGGCTGCGCGAGGTCGGGACCACCAACCGTACGAACGCCGAGGACTACGCCGACGCGATCGGCCCGCAGACCGCCTTCGTCCTGAAGGTCCACCCCTCCAACTTCCGCGTCACCGGCTTCACCCGCGCCGCCGGCACCCGCGAACTGGCCGCACTGGGCGTGCCCGTCGTCGTCGACATCGGCTCCGGCCTGCTCGCCCCGCATCCGCTGCTGCCCGACGAACCCGACGCCGAGACCCAGTTGAAGGCGGGCGCGTCGCTGGTGACCGCCAGCGGGGACAAACTGCTCGGGGGACCCCAGTGCGGACTGCTCCTCGGCGACGAGGACATCGTCCACGCCCTGGCCCGGCACCCCCTGGCCCGCGCCCTGCGCGTGGACAAGCTCACCCTGGCCGCGCTGGAGGCGACCCTCACCGGCCCCGCGACCCCCACCGCCGAGGCCCTGACCGCCGACCCGCGGGAGCTGCTGCGCCGCGCCGAACGCCTCGCCGCCCCGCTGAGCGCCGCCGGTCTGGACGTACGGGCGGTCACCAGCACCGCCACGGTCGGCGGCGGGGGCGCACCCGGCGTGACCCTGGCCAGCGCCGCGCTGTCCCTGCCGGAGCCGTACGGCTCCGCGCTGCGCACCGGCCGTGTCCCCGTGGTCGGCCGTCTGGAGTCCGGGCGGTGCCTGCTGGACCTGCGGGCGGTGGCGCCACAGGACGACGACCGGCTGGCCGAGGCCGTACGGGACGCGGCCGCGGCGGTGGAAGGCTAGGGGGGCGCCATGCGGGTCCTGGCCACCGCCGGCCACGTCGACCACGGCAAGTCCGCCCTGGTGCGGGCGCTGACCGGGATGGAACCCGACCGTCACGCGGAGGAACGCCGCCGCGGACTCACCCTGGATCTCGGCTTCGTCTGGACCGGCCCGGACGCGGACGGCGAGCACCTGGCCTTCGTGGACGTCCCCGGGCACGAGAGGTTCGTGGCCACCATGCTGGCCGGGGTCGGGCCGGTGCCCGCCGTGCTGTTCGTGGTCGCCGCCGACCAGGGGTGGCAGCCCCAGTCGCAGGAGCACCTGGCGATCCTCGACGCCCTCGGCGTACGGCACGCCGTCCTCGCCGTGACCCGCAGCGATCTCGCCGACCCGGAACCGGTGCGCGCCGAGGCGCTGCGGCGGTTGGCCGCGACGTCGCTGGGGCGCGTTCCGTCGGTCGCGGTGAGCGCGGTGACCGGCGCCGGACTGGACGGCCTGCGCACCGAGCTGACCCGGGTCGCCCGCACGCTGCCCGTGCCGTCCGCCGACGCCGACGTACGGCTCTGGCTGGACCGGGCCTTCACGGTACGCGGCCACGGCACCGTCGTGACGGGCACGCTGGGCGCCGGCACCCTGCGCGTCGGTGACCGGCTGGCGACCGGGGACGGCTCGGCGGTGCTGCGGGTGCGCGCTCTCCAGTGCCTGAAACAGCAGCGGACCACCGTCAGCGGGGTGGCGCGCGTGGCGGTCAACGTGCACGGCGACCGGGACGGTGAACTCGGGCGCGGCCAGGTGCTGCTGACCCCGGACCGCTGGCTGCGCACCGACCTGATCGACGTCCGTGTCACCGGCGAGCCCGCGGGCGAACTGCCCCGCACGGTCACCCTGCACATCGGCACCGCGGCGGTCCCCGTGACGGTCCGTCCGCTGGGAGACGACACCGCCAGACTGACCATGGCGCGCCGGCTGCCGCTGCGCGTCGGGGACCGCGCGGTGCTGCGCGAACCGGGCGGCGGACGCATGCCTTCGGCCGTCGTGGTGCTCGACGTGCGCCCGCCGCGCCTGACCCGGCGCGGCGCGGGCCGGGCCAGGGCGGCGCAGCTGGCGGCGTTGACCGGCCGTCCCGACGGCGCGGCGGAGCTGCGGCGCCGGGGGCTCGTACGCCGCTCGGACCTGCTGGCGATGGGCGTGCCCGCGTCCGGCGAGCCCGTCGCCGGCGACTGGCTGGCCGACCCGGAGCACTGGACCCGGCTGCGTGAGCGCCTCGCCGAGGAGGTCGAGCGCCATGCGCGCGAGCACCCCATGGAGCCGGGCCTGCCGTTCGAGGCCGCCCGGCGGCTGCTCGACCTGCCCGACCGGGCCCTGGTCGACGCCCTCGCCCAGACCCCGGGCGGCACCGGACTGCTGTGCCGTCAGGGGCGGTTGTACGGGCCCGGCGGCGCGTGCCCCGACCTGCCCGGACCCGTCCGCGCCGCCGTCGACGCCGTACGGCAGGAGCTGGAGAAGACGCCCTTCCGCGCGCCGGAGGCCGGCCGGCTCACCGAACTCGGGCTCACCCGCCAAACGGTTGCCGCCGCCGTCCGCGCGGGCGCGCTGCTGCGCATCTCCGACACCGTCGTCCTGCTGCCGGGGGCGGACACCCGGGCCGCCGAGGTGCTGAGCCGGCTGCCGCAGCCCTTCACGCTCAGCCAGGCCCGCACGGCGCTCGACACCACCCGCAGGGTCGCCGTGCCGCTGCTGGAGTTCCTCGATGCCGCAGGGCTCACGGAACGCGTCGACGACCAGCGCAGACGATGCCGGACGGACCGGACGCACCGGACGACCGGAACGGGGCGGAGCAACGGAGGCGGACGGGAATCGAACCCGCCTGCCCGAGATCCTCGGACACCTCGGTTTTGAAGACCGGGAGGGCCACCAGGCACCCACACGCCTCCACCGCCCGTCAGGCTACCGGAAGGACCCGGCATGACCGCCACCCCCGCAACGACCGTACGACTCACGCAGTTCGCCCACGGCGGCGGCTGCGCCTGCAAGATCCCGCCCGGCGAGCTGGAGGACGTGCTCGGCGGCCTGGCGGCCGCGCCACCGGCCCCCGGTGGGACTCCGCTGCTGGTGGGGCTGGCCACCGGCGACGACGCGGCCGTGGTCTCCCTGCCCGCACACGATGGGGCCGCCGCGCAGGCGGTGGTGTCGACCGCCGACTTCTTCACACCGGTCGTCGACGATCCCTACGACTGGGGACGCATCGCCGCGGCCAACGCGCTGTCCGACGTGTACGCCATGGGCGGCCGGCCGGTCCTGGCCGTGAACCTGCTGGCCTGGCCCCGTGACCGGCTGCCGTTCGAGCTGGCCCGCGAGGTGCTGCGCGGCGGGCTGGACATCGCGGCCGAGGCCGGCTGCCACGTCGGCGGCGGGCACAGCGTGGACGACCCGGAACCCAAGTACGGCATGGCCGTCACCGGGCTCGCCGACCCGGCACGGCTGCTGCGCAACGACGCCGGCCGGCCCGGTATGCCCCTGTCGCTGACCAAGCCGCTCGGTCTGGGCGTGCTGAACAACCGTCACAAGGCCACCGGGGAGCGGTTCGAGCAGGCGGTGGCCGCCATGGTGGCCCTCAACCGGGACGCGGCCGAGGCCGCGCTCGCCCGGGGCGCCACCTGCGCGACCGACGTGACGGGCTTCGGCCTCCTCGGTCATCTGCACAAACTGGCCCGGGCCTCCGGCGTGAGCGCGGTCCTCGACGCCGCCGCCGTGCCCCTGCTCGACGGGGCCCGGCAGGCCGTGCGCGACGGCTACGTCAGCGGCGGCACCCGGCGCAACCTCGCCTGGGTGGCCCCGTTCACCGACTTCGGCGACACGGACGCCGACACCCGCCTGCTGCTGGCGGACGCCCAGACCTCCGGGGGGCTGCTCGTCGCGGGCGAGATCCCCGGCGCCCCGGTGATCGGCGAACTCGTGCCGCGCGGCGCCCACTCGGTCGTCCTCGGATGAGCCTCGGACGAGCCCCGCGCGAGGCGGTCCCCGGGACGGCCCCGCGCGTGCCGCCCGGTCAGGGTTCGGTACCCGTGCGGTCGTCGATACCGGCCCGCGCCTGGTAGGCGCGCACCAGTTCCCGTGCGGCCGGGCCGCGTGGCCGGCGCCCCGGACGGACGTCGACCGCGAAGGCCTTGGTCTCCTGGATGTGCGTGTTGGGGTCGAGCGACAGATGCACCAGTTCGTTGGCGGCGTCGCCCGTGCTGTAGCCGCTCGGCCCCCAGTGGTAGGGCAGCCCCACCTGGTGCAGGGTGCGGCCGTGCACGGTCAGCGGCGGCACCCGGTCGGTGACCAGCACCCGCGCCTCGATCACACCCCGGGCGCTGACGATCGTCGCCCAGCCGGTGTGCTCCAGGCCGCGCTCCGCGGCGAGCTCCGGGGACACCTCGCAGAAGAACTCCGGCTGGAGCTCCGACAGATACGGCAGCCAGCGCGACATGCCGCCCGCCGTGTGGTGCTCGGTGAGCCGGTAGGTGGTGGCCACGTACGGGAACACCTCCGTGCCGGGCTCGCCGCCGCTGGGCTGGTAGCGGTTGTCCGGCAGCGAGGGCATCACCTGCCGTACCGGATTGCGCTGCTGCTCGTACAGCAGGTTCGGGAAGGGCGACTCCTGCGGCTCGTAATGGGCCGGCAGGGGGCCGTCGGTGAGTCCGGAGGGCACGTACAGCCAGGCCTTGCCGTCGGCCTGCATCACGAACGGGTCGGTGCCCGACAGCGCCTCGGGGCCCGTCGCGTCCTCAGGCGGCAGGTGGCCGGGCGCCTTGTCCTTCGTGAAGTCGGCGATGTCGTGGCCCGTCCACTCACCCTTCGCCTCGTCCCACCACACCAGCGCCTTGCGCGCGCTCCACGGCCTGCCGCCCGGGTCCGCCGAGGCCCGGTTGTACAGGATGCGGCGGTTGGCGGGCCACGCCCAGCCCCATTCGTTCGCCACCCAGTTCTGCTCCCTGCCGGGTTTGCGGCGGGCGGCCTGGTTGACCCCGTCGGCACGGACACCGCAGTAGATCCAGCAGCCGCACGCCGTGGAGCCGTCGGGTTCGAGCTGCTCGTACGACGCCAGCGGCGCGCCCTCCGCGTCATGGCCGTTGATCTCGGCCAGCACCGCCTCCGCGTCCGGTTCGGCGAGCGTGCCCTTGGTGGGGTAGTCCCAGGTCAGGTCGAGCACCGGCCGGTCCATGGGGTCGGCGGAACCCGCGAGCTTCTTCCGCACGAGCCGGCCGAGGTGGTAGGTGAACCACAGGTCGCTGCGTGCCTCTCCCGGGGGTTCGACGGCCTGGTGGTGCCACTGGAGCAGCCGCTGGGTGCTGGTGAAGCTGCCGTCCTTCTCGGTGTGCGCGGCGGCCGGCAGGAAGAACACCTCGGTGCCGATGTCCTCGGTGCGCAGCTCCCCGCTTTCGATCTCGGGGCCGTCCTTCCACCAGGTGGCCGACTCGATGAGGGAGAAGTCGCGCACGACGAGCCAGTCCAGGTTGGCCATGCCGAGCCGCTGCATGCGCGCGTTGGCGGAGCCGACCGCCGGGTTCTCGCCCATCAGGAAGTAGCCCTTGCACACCCCTTCCACCTGGGCCAGCACCGTCTCGTAGGTGGAGTGCGAGCCGGTCAGCCGCGGCAGGTAGTCGAAGCAGAAGTCGTTCTCCGCCGTCGCCGCGTCTCCCCAGTACGCCTTGAGCAGGCTGACGAGGTACGCGCGCATGTTGCCCCAGTAGCCCTTGTGGGCCGCCTCGGCCTGGACGAAGGCGTCCAGGTCCTCGTTCCGGTGCGCGTGCGGCATCGGGATGTACCCGGGCAGCAGGTTGAACAGGGTCGGGATGTCCGTCGAGCCCTGGATGGACGCGTGGCCGCGCAGGGCCAGGATGCCGCCGCCCGGGCGGCCGATGTTGCCGAGCAGGCTCTGCAGCACGGCCGCCGCACGGATGTACTGCACGCCCACGGTGTGCTGCGTCCAGCCGACCGCGTAGGCGAACGCGGTGGTCCGTTCGCGCCCGGAGTTCTCCGTGACCAGCTCGCACACCCGGCGGAACAGGTCCTGCGGCACCCCGCAGATCCGCTCCACCATCTCGGGGGTGTACCGGGCGTAGTGCCGCTTGAGCACCTGGAACACGCACCGGGGATGCGTCATCGTCTCGTCGCGTTCGATCTCGCCCTCGCCGATGACGGCACCGCCCGAGCCGTGGGCCTCGCCGCGTCCGGCCTCGCTCACCGAACTGCGCTCGCCGGCGCGCTTGTCGTACTCCTGGTCGCGTGCCCCGGAGGCCGCCTGCACCTCCGTGCCCTCGTACTGCCAGCTGGTGTTGTCGTAGGTGCGGTTCGCGGCGTCCAGGCCGGAGAACACGCCGTCCAGGTCCTCGGTGCCCCGGAAGTCCTCCCGCAGCACGACCGGGCCGTTGGTGTAGGCCACCACGTAGTCGCGGAAGTACGTGCCCGTGCTCAGGACGTGGTTGATGATCCCGCCGAGGAAGGCGATGTCCGAGCCCGCGCGCAGCGGCACGTGCAGATCGGCCAGCGCGCTGGTCCGGGTGAACCGCGGATCGACATGGATCACCTTCGCCCCGCGGGCCTTGGCCTCCATCACCCACTGGAACCCGACCGGATGGCACTCGGCCATGTTCGAGCCCTGGATGACGATGCAGTCCGAGTTCTGCAGGTCCTGCTGGAAGGTGGTCGCGCCGCCGCGGCCGAACGAGGTTCCCAGACCGGGAACGGTGGAGGAGTGTCAAACACGCGCCTGGTTCTCGATCTGGATCGCGCCCAGGGCGGTGAACAGCTTCTTGATGAGGTAGTTCTCCTCGTTGTCCAGCGTCGCCCCGCCGAGGCTCGCGATGCCCATGGTGCGCCGGGTGCGGTTGCCGTCGACCTCCCACTCCCAGCCCGCGCGGCGGGCCTCGATCACCCGGTCGGCGATCATGTCCATCGCCGTGTCCAGGTCGAGACGCTCCCACTCGGTGCCGTACGGCGGCCGGTACAGGACGTGGTGCTCCCGCGCGCCGCCCGTGGTCAGCTGGAGACTGGCCGCGCCCTTGGGGCACAGCCTGCCACGGGAGACGGGAGAGTCCGGGTCGCCCTCGATCTGCGTGACCCGCCCTTTCTCGACGTACACGTTCTGGCCGCAGCCCACCGCGCAGAACGGGCAGATGGACTTCACCACCCGGTCCGCGGTGGCCACCCTGGGCGTCAGCCGCGCGCTCGGCCCGCTCTTGGCCGCGGCGCCGCGCCCCAGTGGGTCGGTGCCCGTCAGCTGGCGGTAGACCGGCCAGGAGTCGATCCAGGTACGTACACCCATCACGTCAGCCCTTCGCGTACTGCTCGGGTCCTGTTCTTCGCGTCCTGTTCGGGATCCTTCTCGTGCGCTCCACGGTGGCGCCGCGCGCCGGCCGTCGCCTCGGCTGCTCATTCTTCCGCAGCCGGACCACCGCGGCATCCGGGCGGCGACCGCTTCGCCGGTGCATTCGCCCGTCCGCCGGCCGGGGGCCGCGCCGTCAGCCCCCGCGGGCCCGCAACCGCTCACGCTGCGGTACGACCGTGTAGCGGGGATCCTCGGCGGAGGCCACCCCCGCGTGGAACACCGCGAACCGCAGCGCGGCCGAACCGGTCAGCAGTGCCGCCCCGGCCGCCACCGCGGACGCCCGGCCCCACCGGCGGCCCGTTCCCGTGTACGCCGCCAGCGCGGCGCCGCCCGCCGTCAGCGCCTCGGCGGCCCGCAGCAGCCGGTGCGGCGTGCCCTGCTCGAACGGCTCCGCGACCAGCCCCATCCGGTGCTTCATCAGGCGGAACGCGCCCAGCTCCAGCGCGGCGCCGAGCACCGCCATGCGGCGCGCCGGAACCGTCTGCCCGGCCGGTGCGCAGGCCAGCGCCAGTCCGGCCGCCGCACTCGACGCGGAGCCCGCGAAGACGAACGGAAGCTCGCGGTAGCCCTCGTGCCAGGAGGGCACGGCGGTGTCGGAGAGCAGGACGGCGGTGTAGGTGGCGACCGCTGGGCCCAGGCAGGCGGCGCCGGCCGTGGCGCCCGCGCCGGCGGCACGTCCACGGCCCGTGACGTCGGCGGCGGCGGCCGCCATCGTCAGAGGCGCGTACCCGGCCAGCAGCCACGAGCCCACGCTCATCGGCGACGTGGGCTTGAACACGCGGAGCATGTTGAGGAACCGGGCGGGCCGGCCCAGGTCGTGCACGAGCGCGACCAGCGACCCGCTGATGGCGCCCGCCGCCCCCAGCTTCGCCACCCGCGCCAGGCCCGGCCGCCCGGTGGCCTGCCCGCCGGCCGCCAGCAGCGACGACGCGCCCGCCAGACCCCCGAGGAAGAGATAGCCGGCGATGTCGAGCGCCTGCCACGTCGGCTTGTTGATGATCGGTCTGCCGTAGTACGACGAGAACCGCGCCTCGGGGACCACCGGCTGCTCACCGCGGCCCCGGCGACGGCGGCCGCGCCGCGAGCGCCCGGCGTCCTGAGCGCCCGTCACGGCCTCCCGGCCGGGCCGCGCTCCTCGCACGCCCCCACGGGTCACGTCCGATTCGCTCATCGCCGCCTCCCGGCGAAACTCGCGACACCCAGCGCGGCGAGCGAGACGGCCGCCGTCGCCGCGTGCCGCCACATGGCGGGCAGGTCCCGGGTGGTGACCACCGGATCCGGCGGCAGGCCGTACACCTCGGGCTCGTCGAGCAGCAGGAAGAACGCGCCGTCGCCGCCGACCCCGTCGTCGGGGCTCTCACCGTACAGCCGGGCCTCGGTGACGCCGGCCGCGTGCAACTGCGCCACCCGGGCCGCCGCCCGGCCGCGCAGCTCCTCCAGCGGGCCGAACTGGATGGACTCGGTGGGGCACGACTTGGCGCAGGCCGGCTCCATGCCGGCCCCGAGCCGGTCGTAGCACAGCGTGCACTTCCAGACCCGGCCGTCCTCCTTGCGCTGGTCGATGACGCCGTACGGGCAGGCGGGCACGCAGTACCCGCAGCCGTTGCACACGTCGGCCTGGACCACCACCGTGCCGAACTCGGTGCGGAACAGCGCCCCGGTGGGGCACACGTCCAGGCAGCCCGCGTGCGTGCAGTGCTTGCAGACGTCGGAGGACATCAGCCAGCGCAACTCCGTCCGCCCGTCGGGGGACACCGGCGAGATGGTCCCGCCGGGGGAGTCGTCGGGGGGAGTGCCGAGGTTGCGGGCGGCCTCGAACGCGTCGAAGCCGCCGTGCCCGCCGCCGGGTTCGCCACCGGTCCCGGGCAGGCGCTGTTCGACGAACGCCACGTGCCGCCAGGTGTCCGCGCCCAGCCCCTGCGTGTTGTCGTAGGACATGCCCGTGAGTTCCAGGCCGTCCTCCGGCACGGCGTTCCACTCCTTGCACGCCACCTCGCACGCCTTGCAGCCGATGCACACGGACGTGTCGGTGAAGAATCCCACCCGCGGCGGGGCGTCGGGATATCCGGCCGCCCCCGCCACGTTCGGCTGCGGCCCGAACAGCAGGTTCCCGGACGGCGGCACGGGCTCGCCGACCGCCGCGCTCACCGCCGTCGTGTCGCCCTCGGACATGCTCCGACCTCCTCGACCCAGGGGTGCGGCTCTCACCCTGTCCCCGCTCACGAGCCTGGCACGGGTGCCCGGCCGGCGCGCGTCCGAAACCGCGCCGGCGGCGGCTCGCCGTCCGCGCCGGAGGGCGCCACGGCGCCGGTGTCCCCCCGTGTCTCGGCGATCAGCAGACGGACCGCGGCGATCAGGCCACCGCTCTCGGCGGTCCGCCGCAACCGGCACGCGGCGCTGCCGTCGGCCAGTGCCCGGCCCATCAGTTCGCGCACGCCCTCCCAGTCGCCGGACGCCTCCAGCGCCGGGCGCAACCGGTCCGGGAGGCCGCCCAGCACCTCGCGGGCGGGGACCGCGCGACGGGTGGCCGGATCGACCAGCGGGCCCTCGAGGCCGGAGCGGGCGGCTCGCCAGACGGCGGCCCGCAGCCACTCGTGGTGTCCGGGACAGGCGGGCCCGGTCCGTCGGGCCAGTCGTGTGCACGCGTCGTGCACCAGGGCCCGGAACAGCCCGGCCACCAGGACGACCGTCTCCACCCGAGGACAGGCGTCGCAGATCCGAAGCTCCAGCGTGCGCTGGTGCGCGGAGGGCCGTATGTCGTAGTAGACCATTCCGGGGTCGGTGATGACGCCCGAGCCGATCAGCTCCTCCAGGGCCGCGTCGTAGTCGGCGGCACCGGAGTAGCACCCGGCCGGCCCGGCCGTGGGCCAGCGTTGCCACAGCATCGTCCGCCAACTCGCGTAGCCGGTGTCACCGCCGAGCCAGAACGGCGAACTCGCCGACAGCGCGAGCAGCGGCGGAAGCCACGGCGACACCAGGCACATGGCGCGCACCGCCGTGTCCCGGTCGGGAACGTCGACGTGCACCTGCGCGCTGCAGATCAGCTGTTCCTCGGCGACCCGGCGGTACTCGTCGGCCATGTGCCGGTAGCGGGGATGGTCGGTGACGCCGTCGTGCGCACCGAGCCGGGCCAGCGGCGCGGTGCCGGCGGCCACCGCCGCGAGACCCAGCGGGGCGGCCGCCGCGTCCAGCCGGCGCCGGGACGCGGCCAGGTCGGCGCGGAGGCCTTCCAGTGACTCGTGCACCCCGCTGTTGCTCTCCACCACACAGCTCTGGAACTCGGGCGCGAACCCGGCTCCGGTCAGCCGGTCGAGCACGGCGTGCGCGTCCGGCACCGGCAGCCCGCTGTGAGCGTCCAGCAGGTGGAACTCCTCCTCGACCCCGATGCGCAGCGTCACGGCTCGTTCTCGCCCTCGTTCGGTTTCCACCCTGTGGTGCGACCGGCGGGTGGCTCCCGCCTCGCCGGCCTGTCCGGTCAGCCCATGGCCCGGTACGCCGCCGCGGTCGTCAGGCCGTACGCCAGGTGCGGTACGACGTCGGACACCCAGGAGATCAGGTCCCAAGAGGTGGGATCGGTCAGTCCCAGCGCGGCGGCGGGGGCGATGCTGCCCGCCATGGCGGCGACGGCGAGCAGTGGTCCGGCCGCCCCGGTCGGCAGGGCCGGGCGACGGTGTCGCAGCAGCCCGTACGCCACACCGGTGCCGACGCCGTTGACGTACCCCAGGAGCGCGCCGACCGCCTGGGCGCGGTTGTCCTTCTCCTCGCCCTCCCCGAGCGGCACCTGGGCGCGGTCGGCCAGACGGTCCGCGACCTGCGCGGGCAGCCCGCTGGCCGACCGCCCGCGCAGCAATATGTCGCCGTAGGACACCACGTCCAGCGCGAGCGTGCCCGCGGCGCCTGCCAGCAGGCCCTTGGTGATCGAGTGCATGACCGGGCGCTCCCTCGGTGGCGGTGGTTGCCGGTGTGTTCACGGGTCCTTCGGGTTCCATCCGTGGGAGCGGCAAAACAGCGGGGAAAATCGTTGGCAGCCCGGTGGGCGGAGTGCTGGGATGACGCGATGAGCAGCGTCACCGGCCAGGATGGAGCACCCGCATGACCGACACCCCGCCCGCGACCGCGTCCGTCACCCTGGACGACGTCCGCGACGCCGCCGAGCGGATCAAGGGCGTGGCGCACCGCACCCCCGTCCTGCGCTCGCGCGCCCTGGACGCCCTGGTCGGCGCGGAGGTGCACGTCAAGTGCGAGAACTTCCAGCGGGTCGGCGCCTTCAAGTTCCGCGGTGCCTACAACGCCGCGTCCCGGCTGCCCGCGGGGCAGCTGGCCCGGGGGATCGCCGCGTACTCCTCCGGCAACCACGCCCAGGCCGTGGCCCTTTCGGCCCGGGAGCTGGGCACGAGCGCGGTGATCGTCATGCCGGAGGACACACCGCGCTCCAAGCGGGAGGCGACGGCGGGCTACGGAGCGGAGATCGTCACCTACGACCGCTACAGCGGCGACCGCGTCGCCATCGGGGAGGCGCTCGCGGCCGAGCGCGGACTCGCGCTCATCCCGCCCTACGAACATCCGCACGTCATCGCGGGCCAGGGCACCGCGGCCCTGGAACTGATCGAGGAGGCCGGCGAACTGGACGCCCTCGTCGTTCCGGTCGGCGGCGGTGGGCTGATCGCGGGCAGCGCCACGGCGGGCAAGGGCCTGCTGCCCGACCTGCGGGTCGTCGGCGTCGAACCGGAGGCCGGCGACGACACCAAGCGTTCCCTCGCGGCCGGCCGGCGCGTCGGAGTACCGGTGCCCCGGACCATCGCCGACGGCCAGGCCGCCGACATCCCCGGGGAGCTGACCTTCTCGCTCAACCGGCGTCTGGTGGACGCGATCAGCCTGGTGAGCGACGAGGACATCCGCGAGGCCATGCGGTTCGCCTTCGAACGTCTGAAGATCGTCGTCGAGCCCAGCGGTGCGAGCGCCCTCGCCGCGTTGCTCGCGCACCGGGTCGACCCGCTGCCCCGCAGGGTCGGTGTCATCGTCTCCGGAGGCAACATCGACACCCGGCGCTTCACCGAGATCATCGGCGGCTGACGGCCCGCGGGCGCCCGCTTTCGCGGGCACCCGGGCCACGTCACGCCGGTCCCACCGGGCGGGAGGCCGCGACGGTCTCAGTTCCACAGCGGTGTGGTCATCACGCGGTCGTACCCGTCCGGCCGCGCGCCCGTGAAGACCAGACTGATCCGGGTGTAGTGCTCCACCTTCGGGTCCTTCTTCCAGGGCTCCGGGCGGTCCAGCCGCACGATGACCGGATATGAGTGGAAGGTGCCCTTCGCGCAGTACGGCTTGCAGTCGTTGACGAAGTTGACGCCCCGCGCCACCGCGGTCCTGCCGTTCCACGTCGACCAGTGCAGCGAGGACAGACGACTGTTGGCGTCGCCGCAGGCGAGGATGAACGAGTCCGGGCGCGCCTGCGGTTTCCAGAAGCAGTCGACGAGCACGGGCTCGGGTGATCCTCCGTGCCCCGCCGGCGCCGACGGCTGCCCCGCGGGCGCGGCGAAGGCCGTTGTCCCGCCCGCGCCGAGCAGTGCCGCGGCAGCGAGCGTGACGACTGTCCTCACCGTGTGTGTGCGCATGTTGGCTCCCGGCCGATGACGTCCGATTGCTGTAACGACGCTACGGCCGTGGCGGTTGCGGCACCACTCGGACGCACCGGGGACGGGCGGTGTCATCCGGGGAACGGCCGGTGTGGGGGGATACCGAACGGCGGGTCGCCGCCGGGATCCGGCTGACAGGTGTCGCAGAGTTGATGCTGACCGTCGCGGGTGATGACGGTTCCCCAGCCCAGGCACTGGTCGCAGTCACGAGCCAGGCTCAGGTCGGGGCGGGGAGGCGGGGTGGGGCTGTGGTGGGCTCCGTACGCCATGCGGGGGCGGCTCCTCCGGGTCGCGTGGTGGACGTCACACCATTTTGTCTGATTTTTCTCGATTGTCCAGAAAATTCTTCGGGGCGATCGGTGCTGGACCCTGCGCGACCGGCGGCCGGAGCGCGGTTCGGCGAAGCCGCCGCCGGAGCAGGGACGGAGGTGCCGGTCGTGCCGTCAGGGACGTACGCCGTCGATGTCGAGCCGGAGATGGCGCGGGCCGCGCAGCACCGCGTTCTCCCGGTACGGCGGCGGATCCTCGACCAGGCGCGGGTTGTCGAGCCGACGGGCCAGCTCGGCCAGCGCGATCTGGGTCTCCACCCGGGCCAGCGGCGCCCCGAAGCAGCTGTGGATGCCGCTGCCGAAACCCAGGTGCTGGAGGTCGGGGCGGTCCGGGTCGAACACGTCCGGATCCTTGAACCGCTCCGGGTCCCGGTTGCCCGCCGCCAGGACGAGCCAGATGCGCGCGCCCTTGGGGATCGTCACCCCGCGCAGCTCGATGTCCGTGACGCAGGTGCGCTGGGCCAGCAACTGCACCGGCGGCTCGTAGCGCAGGAGCTCCTCGACGATCCTGGCGGACAGCCCGGGGTCCTGCCGCAGCCGCTCCAGGTGCTCGGGATGACGCAGCAGGGTGAGCATGCCGTTGGTGATGAGGTTGACGGTCGTCTCGTGCCCGGCGATCAGCAGCAGGACGGCCGTGCTGAGCACCTCCATCATCGACATCGACCCGTCGGGGCCGTGGCCGGCGACGAGGTCGGACAGCATGTCGTCACGCGGCTCCCGGGTGCGCTGCTCGACCAGGCCGGCCAGGTACATGCCCAGCTGGAGCTGCGCCTCCCGGCCGGCCCGTTGCGCCGGCGCCTCGGGATCGTCGCGGCTCTGCGGGTCCAACGCGGCGACGATGGGGTCGACCCAGGAGCGAAAGCGCGGCTCGTCCTCGCGCGGCACCCCGAGCAGCCGGCAGATCACGGTCACCGGGAAGGGGTAGGCGACCTGGTCGACGAGGTCGATCCGGCGGGTGTCCCCGAGGCCGTCGACGAGTTCGGTGACGATCCGGAGCAGCTCGCCGCGCATCGCGTCGATCCGGTGCGGCCGGTGCGGCGGGCCGAAGGAGCTGTTGGCGATGCGCCGCAGGCGGTCGTGCTCGGGCGGATCGAGCCGGATGAAGCTCGGCGGCAGTCCCGTGCCCTCCGGATTCGACAGCTCGTCGGCGCCCGGCGCGGAGAGACGGGCGGCGTCCGAGCTGATCCGCGGGTCGTGCAGCAGGCTCTGGATGTCGTAGTACGAACTGACGGCGTAGGGGCCGCCCTCCTCCTCGTGCAGCACGGGCGTCCGGCGCAGCTCCTCGTACAGGGGATAGGGGTTGGCGCGGCTGGAGAAGTCGGTGATCCGGCGCAGGAGCGAGGCGTGTGTCATGGAGGTCCTCGGGTCGCTTCGGTCAGTGGCGGGCCGGGGTGAAGACCAGGCGCCGGTCGGCGGGGGAGTAGCCGCTGAGCGTCACCGTCGGGCCGTGGGTCGGCAGCGACGGGTCGGGGAAGTCGGCCGGCACCGGCTTGCGGCCCTCCGGCCGGCGGTCCACCGTCGCGTACTCCACCGGGAACGGCGCACCCCGTTCGATCTGCCGCTCGTAGAACTCCAGCCACCGCGTGTTGTCGAAGCTCACGGCGGCGATGATCCGTCCCTGGTAGCCGTAGACACCGACGAACCGGTGCTCGGCGAGCGAGCCCTGCGTGACCATGATCTCGGTGCCCATGGACGGCACCCCGACGGACTTGATGTTCACCCCGAACTGCGCGGACCAGAACGCGGGCACCCACAGGTGCGGGAGCCGGTCGGAACTGGCGCTGATCATGTTGTGGGCGGCCACCTCGGCCTGCGCCACGGCGTTGCCCCAGTGCTCCAGCGACAGGAACTGGTAGCCGAACAGCGGATGCGGGGAGCGGGCCACGTCGCCGGCCACGAAGACGTCGTCGGTGACGATGCCCCGGAAGTCGAAGGCCCGGCAGCCCGCGTCGCAGGCGACGCCGCGCGGCCCGGCGCCCAGACCGGAGCCGGCCAGCCAGTCGGTGTTGCGGGTCGCGCCCAGCGCGACGACCACGACGTCCGTCTCGACGACGCTGCCGTCGGACAGATGAGCGGCCCGCACCCGCCCCACCGAGTCTCCCTCCAGCCGGGTCACCATGACACCGGTGCGCAGGTCCACCCCGTTGTCCCGGTGGAGCTCCGCGGCCACCGCGCCGATCACCCCGCTGAGCGCGCCCACCAGCGGAGCGTCGGCCCGCTCGGCCACGGTGACCGCGATGCCCCGGTCCCGGCAGGCCGACGCGATCTCCGAACCGGTGAAGCCCGCACCGATGACGAACACGCGGCGCGGCCCGGCCTTCAGCCGACGGTGCAGCCGGGCGGCGTCGTCCCGGGTGCGCAGCACACAGACCCCGTCGAGCTGCGCCTCCTCCTCCTTCGGCCACGGACGGGCGCGCACCCCGGTCGCGATCAGCAGGCGGTCGTACGGCACCTCGTCGCCATCCGCGAGCCGCACCCGCTTGCCCGCCAGGTCCAGGCCGGTCGCGGCGACGCCGAGGCGCCAGGTGGCGTCGAGCTCACGGCGCCGGGGGAGTTCGGTGCACTCCGGAGGCGCCTTGCCGAGCAGCACCGCCTTGGACAGCGGCGGACGGTCGTACGGCTGGTACGGCTCGTCGCCGATCATGGTCAGTGAGCCGGTGAAACCCTCGGCACGGAGCGTCTCGGCGGCGCGCAGTCCGGCCAGCGAGGCACCCACGACGACGATGCGCCCCTCGCGTCTGAGCCACTCGTGGAACTGCTCATCGGGCATCGGACGCTCCCTGCACGGCTCCGGTGGACCCCGCACCCGGCTCGTCGAGGCCGTCGACCGTGATCGCCTGCACCGGGCAGGCCGCGACCGCCCGCGCCACCTTCTCCCGATGCTCGTCGCCGGCCCAGGGGCTGTAGACGAGCGCCTCCTCGCCGCGCAGGGTGAAGACGTCCGGCGCGAGGAACGCGCACTGGGCGTAGCCCTGGCACTTGTTGAGATCGACGACGAGCCTCATCGGCGTCCCCGTCCTTCCGGCGGCCAGGTCCTCGGCGACCACCCGGCCGGCGGGCGTCCTCGGACGACGGTCGGGTTCCCCGGCCCAGGATCGAAGGCGCGGCGGGCCGGGCGCCGGCCCGGGCGGGCCGAGAGGGTGACGGACCGCGCGGCCCGGCCGGGGGTTCGGGAGGGACGCCGACCACGCGGCCCGCGGTCCCGCGCCTGTCACTTGTGGTAGCCGAGGACGGTCATCATGCCGGACTCGGAGTGGTACTGATTGTGGCAGTGCAGCATCCACAGACCGGGGTTGTCGGCGTAGAAGTCGAAGACCAGTTTGCGATGCGGCAGCACGATCGCCGTGTCCTTGCGGGCGCCGGCATCGTCCAGGCCGGTCATGGCGAACGTGTGGCCGTGCAGGTGGATCGGGTGCCACATGTTGGTGGCGTTGATGACGGTGAGCCTGACCCGCTCGTCCTGGCGGACGGCGTGGCGCTGCTCGGGCGAGTAGGGCTTGTGGTCGAAGCTCCAGTCGAAGTCCTTCATGTTGCCGGTCAGCCTGAGCCGGATCTCTCGGTCCGGCTTGCGGTCGGCGTACGCCACCGAGTCGCCCGGCACCAGGCGCTGGGCCGGCACGAGACGGCCCTGGAGCTCGGCGGGGTTCACTGAGGGCGCGGGCAGCGCCCCGGTCTTGGCCGTGCGCAGCACCGCCAGGGCCCTGGCCTTCTTGCCCTCGGCCAGCGCGACCAGCGGGAACACGCCGTCCTTCGCGGTGACCAGGACGTCGTAGCGCTCGGCCATGCCCAGCAGCAGGGCGTCCGTGGTCCTGGGCTGGACCGGGTAGCCGTCGGTGTGCGTGATCGTCATCTCGTGGCCGCCCAGGGCCACCCGGAACGCGGTGTCGGCGCCGGCGTTGATGATGCGCAGCCGGACACGGTCCCCGGGCTTGGCCTGGAACACCGTCGGGGCGTGCGGGAGGCGGCCGTTGACCAGGTAATAGGGGAAGCCGACATTGCCGCCCATGCTGTGCAGCAGGTCGCTGTGCGAGTCGCGCAGCACACGGGAGGGACCGGACGAGCCGGCCCGCGCGGGTCCCCGGGCCGCGGCGTGGTGGCCGGCGGAGCCGCCGTGCCCGGACGTGCCGCCCGAGCCCATGTCCATCGGCGGGCGCTTTCCGCGGTGCAGTTGGGTCAGCACACCGTCGGGGGTGGAGCCGTCCACGCCGTCCACCCAGTCGTCCAGGACGACGACCCACTCCTTGTCGTACGTCAGCGGCTCCTTGGGATCCTCCACGATCAGCGGCGCGTACAGGCCGCGGTCGAGCTGCATGCCGGAATGCGAGTGCAGCCAGTAGGTACCCGGATGCTGCACGGCGAAGCGGTACGAGAACTCCGCGCCCGGCTTGATGCCCGCCTGGGTCAGGTCCGGCACACCGTCCATGTCGCAGCGCAGGCGAATGCCGTGCGAGTGCAGCGTGGTGTCCACGGGCAGGTGATTGACGAGCGTGAGGTCCAGAGTGTCCCCCGCGGTGACCCTGACCTCCTTGCCGGGCAGGTCGTCCCCGTAGGCCCAGGTCCTCAGGGTGCGCCCGCCCAGGTCCACCCGTGCCTCGGCGGCGGTCAGCCTGAACCTGCGCACCGGTCCGCCACCGCGCTTCTTCTCCGCGGCGAGGACCTCGGGGTCGGACGGGTTCACGTACCCCTTGGGCCCCTTGGGGACGAAGCGCCGGGTGGTGCCCGAGTCCGACTCCGCAGCCCGCGTGGTGCCCGAACGCGGGCCCGACTCCGAGGAGGAGTCGGCCCCGGTACAGGCGCCCAGGAATCCCGGGCCGGCAGCCAAGATCGAGGCACTGAGCAAGGTGCGCCGCGTAGGTGAGTGCATGGATGAATAACACACGTTTTGGGCCGGTATGTGGGAGAACCCGGGCGGCGCGTCCGGGGATCTCGGCCACCAATTCTGTCGCTTCTGGGCCCTGCTGCCGGGGCGTCATCACCCGCCCGGCGGACCAGCGGGCCGCCCATGAGGTTGCTGTGAATCGCGTGGACGTTTGAACACCCGGCGGCTCACATCCGTATGGGGCCGGGGGATCCCCATGCTCGGCCCGACCACGACGACGTCCAGGAGCACTTTCGTGAGACGCACCTCGCGCAGACGACCCACAGGCCCGCGACGCGCCACGTTCGCCGCGATCGCACTCATCCTGGGCGGCGGCGGCCTGATGGTGGGCAACGTCTACGCCTCGGCCACCGAACCGGACCCGAACCAGGCCGTGGGCCAGAACGAGGGGCGGGACAGGAGCGGGGAACAGAGCGGTCCCGTGGCCGCGGACTACGCGGACATCACCCAGGTGCGGCCCGAAGGGAGCGCGCCCCGGGAGTCGGCGGACGCCTCGCGGGGCAGTTTCACCTCCAGCTGCGGGGTGAACGCGAACGGCCTGTTCAACTCGGACAACGTGATCGCCGCCCCCGGCGTGGGCAACGGCGCCCACCACTTCCACGACTACGTCGGGAACCAGGCCAACAACGCCTTCGCGAGCAACGAGACCCTGGCCGCCGGCGACACCAGCTGCGCCGACAAGGGAGACAGGTCGACGTACTACTGGCCCGTCCTGCGACTGCGTGACGGCACCCGGGAACGGGACGCCGACGCGCCCGGCGGCGGCATCGAGGGCAACACGGGACGGATCCTCACGCCCGAGCAGGTGACGCTGACCTTCGAGGGGAACCCGCGTGGCAAGGTCACCGCCATGCCGCGCTTCCTGCGCATCATCACCGGCGACGCCAAGGCGTTCGTCAACGGCCCCGCCAACGCCAACGCCTCCTGGTCCTGCACCGGCTTCGAGGACCGCCAACTGAAGGACAAGTACCCACTGTGTCCCGCCGGCAGCAAGGTGGTGCGCACCTTCAGGTTCCAGAGCTGCTGGGACGGCCGGAACATCGACAGCGCCAACCATCGCACCCACATGGCCTTCGTCGGCGCCGACGGCAGCTGCCCGGACGGCTTCCGCGCCGTTCCGCGACTGGTGCAGCGCATCGTCTACGACGTCGCCGCCCCGAGCCTCGAGGACGGTGGCCGCACCAGTCCGCTGTTCGCCGTGGACTCCTTCCCCGAGCAGCTGCACAAGCCGGTCACGGACCACGGCGACTTCATCAACGTCTTCGACGACCGGCTCATGCGGGAGATGGTCGACTGCATCAACAGCGGGCGACGGTGCGGCTCCGGGCGGGACCAGGAGCCGTCGCACGCCCCCGCACCGCCCCAGGAGACCCGACCCCCCGCGGAACCCCAGGCCTCCACCTCACCCACGGCCACGCAGAGCGCGGCCGTACCCGCACCCGCGAGCGCCACGCCCTCGCGCACCGCCACGCCTTCGCGCACCGCCTCCGCGAGTCCTTCACCGGCGCGCACGTCGCCCGTGCGCACCACGTCCACGGGCCCCGCGCCCGCGCGTACCGCCTCGGCGACCCCCGCGCGCACCGCAGCCGGCGGAGCCCCGCAGAGCGACGCGGGCCGTGGAGGCGACGTCGGCGCCCCCACCCAGGCGCCGCGCCCCTCCGATGACGGTGCGTCCGGTGTCGGCGCGTCCGGTGACGACACGGCAGTTGAGTCGGCCCCGGCCCCCTCCGGTACCGGCGGCGGCACGCACACCGAACCGCAGGCGGTCCAGGGCAACTTGGCCGAGACCGGTACGCGGCTGTGGCCGGCGGCCGCGGGCGCGGTGCTGGTGCTCGCCGGGTTCCTGCTGCTCCGGCGCATCCGACGCGCCGCCAGGTGAGAACGCCGGGGGCGGCGCCGCCCGGTCAGTGGGCCCGGGCGGCGCTCCGCCGGGCGTTGTTGTACAGGCGCAGCAGGTGCTTGGCCACCGCGCACGGCACGGTGTCGGCGCGGCACTGGCGACAGTTCTGCATGTGCTGCTCGTAGTCGGCATGCGCTTGCTGCAGGGCATCGTCCTGGGACGGCATGGGGTTTCCTCGCACGGGGGTGTCGGACGGCATGGTGAGCCCTCAACTCGGTTGGAGGGAGCGCCTGATGACAGAGTTGATCACGTTACTGCCGGTAGTGGAAAGCGCATCCGTCCCCGGGGTTCGACGAACCGGCGGTAACCGTCCGTTACGGCCGCTGTCGTCCGGAGTATGCCCACCAGCGGCCCTCGTGCCGGTTGACGGCGATGGGGCGGGCGAAGCAGGCCGTCAGCCGGTCGCCGGTCAACGTCTCCTCCACCGGCCCCCGGGCCAGGATCCGGCCCTCGCGCAGCAGCAGTGCGTGGCTGACCGCGGGCGACAACTCCTCGAGGTGGTGGGTGACCGTCACGGTGGCGAGCCGCGGACGCCCCTCGGCCAGCCGGTGCATGGCCTCGACGAGATCCTCGCGGGAGGGCAGGTCCAGGGCGTTGAACGGCTCGTCCAGGAGCAGCAGGGCCGGATCCGCCATCAGGGCCCTGGCGATGAGAACGCGCGCCCGTTGTCCGCCCGAGCACACCCCGTACGGCCGGTCCGCCAGTTCCTTGATCTCCAACTCCGCCAGAAGCTCGTGGGCCCGCCGCCGTACCGCATCGTCGTACATCCGCCACAGCGGCTGCACGGTGCCGGTGTGGCCGGTCAGCACGACCGTGTGGGCGTCGAGGTCCTGAGGCACGCGCTGGGCGGAGGTCACATGCCCGATGCGGGCGCGCAGTTCCCGTACGTCGACCCGGCCGAGCCGGCAGCCCAGCACCTCGACGCTGCCGCTGGTGGGGTGCATCAGGGCGCCGAGCAGCCGCAGCAGCGTGGTCTTGCCGGCGCCGTTGGCGCCCAGCAGTGCCCAGTGCTCACCGGGCCGGACCGTCCAGTCGACGGCGTCGAGGATCACCTGGTCGGTGGTGTAACGGCGTACGCTCACCTCTCGGAGCGCGACGACGGCCCCCGGTCCCGGTTCCCGCTGCGCTGACTGCTGCGTCATCGGCCGTCTCCCCTCGACGCGTTCGGGCCGGCCCGCCCGGCCTCCGCCGCACCCGGCAGCACAGACGGTAGATGTATTCGCCAGGTTGTCGCCGGGCCGTCCGGTTGACGGACGGGTGGCGGCCGGTCGGCCCGATGGACGGCCCCGGACGTCACCACCGGGGCGGGTGTGACGGAGATGACAGGAATTGCCTGGGCGTGTCCGGCCGGAAGAGGGGTACACGCAGCCCGGTGAAGAGTGAAGGCGGTGGACATGGATTCGGTACTCCTCGGAGGTGAGGGCAGGGCCTCGGACGCCGGCGCGCCGAGGGCGGCCGCGGCCCTCTGCGGGGACGCCACGTGCATCGCCGAGGCGCGTCGTCTCGCGGCCGGGTTTCTGACCCGGGTGCGGGCCGAGCACGGCCTGCCGGTCTCCGACCGGGCCATGGACCTGACCCAACTGGTGGTCAGCGAACTGGTCACCAACGCACGCAAGTACGCCGCCGGTCCCATTCTGATGAACCTGCTGGTCACCGGTGACACCGTGGAGGTCGCGGTGTGGGACAGGGATCCGGTGCTGCCGGTGGCCCGAGCCGCCGATCCGGGCCGGGTGGGGCAGCACGGCCTGGAGATCGTGCTGGCGGTCGTGCAGGGGTTCGAAGCCCGGCGGGAGCCCGTGGGCAAACGCGTCATCGCCCGCGTCGCCCTGTTCGACGGCCCGGGCGGCGACACGGCCGCCGTCAGGCCTTGAGGTCCTGTCGGTCGCCCATCACCACGACCGGGTGGAGTCGCGGGTCGAGGGTGCGCAGCAGGTACCGCATCGCCGGCTTGGGCAGGCTCACACACGCCGAGGTGCCGCTGCCGTGGTCCATGTGAAGCCAGATGCTGCCGCCCTTGCTCTGCCCTTCGGGCCGGGTGGGATCGTTGGGCGAGGTGCCCTTGACCCGGTTGTAGTCGATGGCGATGACGTAGTCGAAGTCGTGCCAGTAGGCCTTGTTCCAGTAATGGGGTGCCTGGAACGCGGCGGACCTGGTGTACGGCAGCCTGGCCCCGGGATCCTTCAGGACGCCGCCCGCGTCGCTCAGCGTGAAGACCCCGACGGGGCTGCGCTTGTCGCCCTCGTGGTGGTCCGTCGTCCAGCCCTTCGTGCCGTTGTGCGCCGCCCAGGACCGCTCGCGCTTCCAGGTGGAACCGTCCTTGACGAAGAGTTCGACGGTCGAGTCGGGCGAGTCGGGTCCGGCTCCGTAGACCGCGACGACCTGGCGGGAGCCCGCGGGGACGCGCTGCCACAGCCGCTCGCCGATGCCGGGTACGCGCCGGAAGGAGGTGGGCGACGGCGATGCGTCGTCCGTCCGCCGTCCGTCGGCGGCCGCGTTCTTCGGGTCCCCGTGTCCGGAACCGCCGCAGGACGTCAGGGACATCGTCATCGCACCGCACAGGGCCATCAGGGCCGCCGTACGCACCGCACCGCTTCTGCGCATGGACCCCATCTTCCCATCGCGCCGCGGCGCTTCGTCCCGGCCCCCGCCGGGCCGCATCACCCGAATGGTCGGCCGTGGCAGCGTGGGTGGGGCTGATCGGGTGTCTCCTGGAGGCAGAGAGGCGTCCATCAAGGGAGCCGATCATGTATGAGATGTGTGCAGGAGTCGACAAACCCGGCGGCGCAATGGTGTGGCATGTCATGGCCAAGAATGCGGCCAAGACGTTGTGCGGCCGTCGGCTCGGTCAACGCGTCGACGGAGCGAGCGCACAGCGGGCTGGTCACTGTTCCACGTGCATGGCCCTGTTCGGGAAGCTGATGACCGCACCACCGGCCGTCAGCTCTCCCGCCGGCACGGACCACTGACGGTCCGCGCCCGAAGGCCTGCCCCGCCAGGGCAGGCCTTCGCCCTGTCCGTACGTCGGGCTTCGGACAACGCTTCGACCATCTTTTGGCAACGTGACGGCATGTGGCATCCCGGCGGCGGCCGATGGGTAACACTGAGCGGCGGAGGGGGGAGGTGCGCGGCGGCGCCGCGCCGTCGTGCCGTCCCGAAGTGGCGCCGGCCTTGGGGAAGGCGGCGAGGGGACCGGTCGGGGGGATGCATGACGCAGTCGTTTCCGAGGCAACGCCCTGCTCGAAAGGAGGCGTCCCCCGGGCGTCAGGAGTCATCGGCCGTCGTGATCGGCGCCGGCCCGTACGGCCTGTCCGTCGCCGCCCATCTGCGGGCGCGCGGTGTGCCGGTGCGGGTCTTCGGCGAGGTCATGGGCAGCTGGCGGCACGCCATGGCGACCGGGATGTTCCTGAAGTCGACCCCGGACGCCGTCGACCTGTCCGCGCCGGAGCCCGGCGGGCGGCTGGCGGACTTCCGGAGGATGCACGGCGAGCCGGAGCTGACCGAGCTGACACCGATCCCGTGCGATGTGTTCGTCCGCTACGGACAGTGGTTCCAGAAGCGGTACGTCGGTGAGGTGGAGGCTGCGCGGGTGGTGGCCGTGGACCGCCCGGCCGACGGCTCGGGACTCACCGTACGTCTGGACGACGGGGAGGAGCTCGCGGCCCGCACCGTCGTCGTGGCCACGGGGCTGAACGGGCTGGCCCACATCCCGCGGGAGCTGAGCCGTCTCGCGCCCGAGGGGCCGGGTGCCCAAGCGCTGGTGTCGCACACGAGCCACCACACCGACCTGTCCCGCTACGCGGGCCGGCGCGTCGCCGTGATCGGCGGCGGCCAGTCCGCGCTGGAGAGCGCGGCGCTGCTGACAGAGGCGGGCGCCCGGGCGCAGGTCCTCGTGCGGGAGCGGAGCCTGCTGTGGGGGACGACTCCCACGCGGGCCCGGCCGTGGGCGACGCGGTTGGCCCGGCCCGCCTCGCCGCTGGGCACCGGCTGGATCCTGGCCGCGGTCTGCCGGGCCCCGGGCGGGGTGCGGCACCTGCCCGCCGCCGCCCGGTTGCTGCTGTTCCGGCGTGCGCTGCGGCCCTCGGGCGGATGGTGGCTGCGAGACCGGGTCGAAGGGGTCGTACCGGTGCGTACGGCGTGCCGGGTCACCCGGGCCGAGGCGGCCGGGACCGGCGTCCGGCTGGACCTCGCCGGGCCGGGCCGGGCGGCGGAGACACTCGCCGTCGACCACGTGCTGGCCGCCACCGGATACCGCCTCGACCTGGACGCGGTCCCCTTCCTGTCACCGGCGGTGCGCGGCGCGCTGGAGCACGTGCCCGGCTCGCGGGCGCCCCGGCTGTCCGCCGCCTTCGAGTCGTCGGTGCCGGGTCTGCACTTCACCGGATCGCTGGCCGCCCCGATGTTCGGCCCGATGATGCGCTTCGTGGCCGGTGTGGAGTACGCGGCCACACGGGTCGCCCGGGCCCTGGCCGGCCGCTGACGACATGCGGCGAGCCCCGACCGAGGAGGTTGCCTAAGAATTTTAGGAAAGCGCATAATCCCTTCAGTAAAACGAAGGGATGGCAGCCGTGGCGCGCGCTGGACTCACCACCGAACGACTGGTCCGGGCAGGAGCCGATCTGGCCGACGAGGTCGGTTTCGACCAGGTGACCGTGTCGGCGCTGGCCAGACGGTTCGACGTCAAGGTCGCCAGCCTGTACTCGCACCTGAGGAACTCGCAGGACCTCAGGACCAGGATCGCCCTGCTGGCGCTGGAGGAGCTCGCCGACCGGGCCGCCGACGCCCTGGCCGGGCGGGCCGGCCGGGACGCCCTGGCCGCGTTCGCGGACGTCCACCGCGACTACGCGCGCGAACACCCCGGCCGCTACACCGCCGCCCGGCTCCGCCTCGACCCCGAGACGGCAGCCGCGAGCGCGGGGGTGCGTCACGCTCAGATGATGCGGGCCATCCTGCGCGGCTACGACCTGCCGGAACCGGACCAGACGCACGCGGTCCGCCTGCTGGGCGCCGTCTTCCACGGCTACGTCAGTCTGGAGCTGGCCGGAGGCTTCAGCCACAGCACGCCCGACCCGCAGGACAGCTGGACATGGATCCTCGACCGGCTGGACGCCCTGCTCCGCGGCGGCCCCGCTTCCTGAACCGGTCCGCACCGTTTTCCGAACCGGCCCGCTCTGTCCTTCGAACCGCCCGCTCCGTCCTCTGAACCGGCCTGACTCTCTCTCCTCCGAACCGGCCCGCCGCGACCTCGGTGACCATGTCCTGACCGGCCGATCCGTGATCCACGCGACCTGCTTCCCGACGTCCCGGTGACATCCATCACGTAGGATTATCGGGTCAAGTCGTGACGACTTGGGCAAGTCGATGCTAGAAAGGCCAGATGGCAGACCGTTTTGCCCGTCTTCGACGGATATCGTGGCGGTCGCTGGTGGGAAAGAGTCCGCGAAGCGTTGCCGGACAGATGTTCCTCCTGCAGGTGGCCCTCGTGGTGCTGCTGGTGGCCTTCGCCGTCTTCGCTCTCGTCATGCAGTCGGAGCGGGACACCAGCGACGAGGCCAAGCGCCGCTCCATAGCCGTCGCACAGACCTTCGCGCACTCCCCGGGCGTCCTGACCGCACTGAAGGCCCCCGACCCGTCGGCCGTGCTCCAGCCCCTGACCGAGGCGGGGCGCAGGTCCGCCGGCGTCGACTTCATCGTGGTCATGAACACCCACGGCATCCGTTACACCCACCCCATGCCCGATCGCATCGGCAAGCGCTTCGTCGGCACGATCGGTCCGTCCCTGGCCGGCAAGGTCTACACGGAGAGCGTCCACGGACCGCTCGGCGAGGAGATGCAGGCCACCGTGCCCGTCGACGACGCCGACGGCCACGTGGTGGCCCTGGTCTCCGCCGGGCTGAAGGTCAAGAACGTCACCAGCCAGGTGAACCGGCAGATCCCGCTCATCCTCACCGCCGGAGCGGTCGCGCTCGGCGTGGCCACCACGGTGACGGCGCTCGTGGGCAGGCGGCTGCGCCGCCAGACCCACAGCCTCGCTCCGGACGAGATGAGGCGCATGTACGACCACCACGACGCGGTGCTGCACTCCGTGCGCGAAGGAGTGCTCATCGTCGACGACGACGGACGGCTGCTGCTCGCGAACGACGAGGCCCGGCGCCTGCTGGACCTGCCCCCGGACGCGGAGAACCGGTACGTGACACAGCTGCCCGGCCTCGAACCCGAGACGGTGGCGCTGCTCGCCTCCGGCCGCGAGGCCACCGACGAGGTCCACCTGGCCGGCGGCCTGCTGCTCGCCGTCAACCAGCGGCCCACGGACCGTGACGGAGGCCCCAAGGGCACGGTCGTCACTCTGCGCGACTCCACCGAACTCCAGGCCCTGTCCGGCCGGGCCGAGGTCGCCCGCGAGCGGCTCAAACTGCTGTACGACGCCGGTCTGAGCATCGGCACCAGCCTCGACGTGACGCGCACCGCCGATGAACTCGCCCAGGTCGCCGTCCCTCGCTTCGCCGACTTCGTCACCGTCGACCTCGCCGACGGCGTACTGCACGGCGAGGAGCCGGGCCCCACCGCGGCGGGCGTTCGGCGGATCACCGTGCACGGCGTCCGCGACGACCACCCGCTCTACGAGAAGGGCCGGCTGATCGACTTCCTGCCCTCCACCCCCCAGGGCCGTGGCTTCGGCACCGGCCGCTCGGAGCTGGTGACCGACCTGCTGACGGCCGAAGGCTGGTATCTCCAGGACCCCCGGCGCGCCGCACAGATCGTGGACTACGGCATCCACTCGCTCATCACGGCCCCCATCCTGGCCCGGGGTGTCGTGCTCGGCGTGGTCAACTTCTGGCGCACCAAGGAGCACGGCCCCTTCGAGGCGGAGGAGCTGTCCCTGGCCGAGGAGTTGGTGGCCCGCGCCGCCGTCAGCATGGACAACGCCCGTCGCTACGCCCGCGAGCACGCCATGGCGGTCACCCTCCAGCGCAGCCTGCTGCCGCGGGCCCTGCCCGAGCAGAGCGCCATCGAGGCCGGCTACCGCTACCTGCCCGCCCAGTCGGGCGTCAGCGGCGACTGGTTCGACGTGATCCCCCTGCCCGGCGGCCGGGTCGCGCTGGTCGTCGGAGACGTCGTCGGCCACGGACTGCACGCGGCCGCCACCATGGGCCGGCTGCGCACCGCGGTGCACAACTTCTCCGCCCTCGACCTGCCCCCCGACGAACTCCTCAGTCACCTGGACGACCTCGTGGGCCGGATCGACCAGGACGAGGCCTGTCCGGAGGCGGCCGCGGGCGTCGTCGGCGCCACCTGCCTCTACGCGATCTACGATCCCGTGACCCGCCGCTGCGCCATGGCGCGCGCGGGGCACCTGGCGCCCGTGCTGGTCCACCCGGACGGCAGCGCCACCTTCCCCGACCTGCCCTTCGGCCCGCCGCTCGGCCTCGGCGGCATGCCGTTCCGCACGGCCGAGATGGAACTGGAGGAGGGGACCCAGCTGGTGCTGTACACCGACGGCCTGGTCGAGGACCGCAGCCGCGACCTGGACGAGGGCATGGAAATGCTGCGCGTGGCTCTCGCCGGTCACCCGGACCGGCCGCCGGAGGAGAGCTGTCAGGCGGTGCTGGAGGCCCTGCTGCCCCCGCGGCCCAAGGACGACGTCGCCCTGCTGGTCGCCCGCACCCGGGCACTGCCGTCCGACCGGATCGCCGACTGGGACGTACCGGCCGACCCGGCCGCCGTCGCCCGGATCCGCGACGCGGCCAGCGCGACACTCGACGAGTGGGGTCTCGGCGAGCTCGCCTTCAGCATGGAACTCGTCCTGAGCGAACTCGTCACCAACGCACTCCGGTACGGCTCCGAGCCCATCCATGTGCGGCTCATCCACGACCGCACCCTCATCTGCGAGGTCTTCGACGGCAGCAGCACCTCCCCGCACCTGCGGTACGCCGCGACCACCGAGGAGGGCGGCCGGGGCCTGTTCCTGGTCTCGCAGATGACCGAGCGCTGGGGCACCCGCTACATTCCTCAGGGCAAGGTGATCTGGGCGGAACTGGCACTGCCGGACGACCCGCGGAGCTGCTGAGAGCGGGCCACCGACACGATCGCCTCCCGCAGCCGCTCGGCGTACAGCCGCAGGTTCTTGTGCGCGACATCGGTGTCCGGGTAGCGGCTCGCGAACTGGAGCCCCTCGTGGAGCCGGGTGACCCACGCGCACACCTGGTCGCCGTGGGACACCCGGAGCAGGCCGAAGGCCTTCAGCTCCGTCCAGCGCTCCGAGCCCGGGACGCCCCGGGCGTCGACGAACGACACGGTCGAGTACAGGTCGGACGGAAATCCGAGCCGAGCAGCCGCAGCACGTGGGCGAGCGGCATCCGGGCCAGCGACCTGCTGGCGCGCAGCCGGGCGCTCACCATCCGCAGCAGGCTGTCGAAATCGGGCGCCTGTGCCGTGTGGATCTCGACGACGGGGGCGCCGCCGACGTACCAGCCCACGGAGTCCAGCCACCGGGAGTTCCTCCTGGTGTGGAACGGCACGACCTCGCCGATCGTCTCGCGGCGCAGGGTCACGTCGGCGGCGTCCAGCGTGAAGCGGCGCATGTCGTCGCCGGCCCAGCGGAAGCCGCTGCGCAGCGTCTCGTGGCGGAGCATCCAGCCGCGCAGCGCCTCCTGGAGCACGTCCAGGTCGACTCTTCCCGGGATGTCGAAGGCCGTGCCCAGCCAGGTCGGCACGAACAGGCCGTCCTCCCGCACGGACCTGGCCGTCCTGATGTGCGACTCCTGGATGTACGCCGGTGGCCGGGAGTCGTCCGGGAGGCCCGTCGCGGACTGGACGGCCGCCGGATCGAGACTGAATTCGACCAGGAGCCCGGGCCGGACCTCGCAGCGCTGGAGGTCGGTCATACGCACGGGAAGCCGCCGTTGCATGGGGGGTACAGGGAAGCAACTGCGCGAAGGCTCGGTGGTTGCGGGTGACCGTCGGCCGGGTCCGCGGGCCGGCCCGGCGGAACGGGGCAGTCCCGGGGCGCGCAAGGCGCCCCGGGACTGCCCCGCGAGGTGTCACTCGGCGGACGTCACGTGGGGCGTCCGTGTCGCCCGGGGCAGGGTCAGTACGGCGGCGAAGCCGAGGACCGCGACGGTGGCGAAGAAGTAGAAGCCCCACGGGTGGCCGATGCCGGCGGTGACCAGGGCGCCGGTGATCGACGGGCCGACGATCGAGCCGATCCGGCCGATCCCGGAGGCCGAGCCCAGGGCGGTACTGCGGACGGCGGCCGGGTAGTACGCGGTCACGTAGGCGTAGACGAGCACCTGTGCGGAGAAGACGAACACGCCGGTGAAGAAGACGACGGTGTCGAGCAGCAGGTCGCTGTCCATCTTGACGCTCAGGCAGGCCAGCATCAGCACCGAGACCGCGAACCAGACGAGCGTGGTGCCCTTGATGCCCCGCCGGTCGGCGACGAGGCCGCCCACGACCAGCCCGACGACACCGCCGACGTTGAGCACCAGCAGCTGGGTGACGGCCGTGGGGACGGGGTAGCCGGCGTCGTTCATCAGCTTCGGCAGCCAGGTGTTGAGGCCGTAGACGAGCAGCAGCCCCATGAAGGAGGCCACCCAGACCCCGATGCCCGCGCGCAGGTACGCCGGCTTCAGCAGCTCCGTGAACGGCACGCGCTGCGCGCCCTCGGCCTCCTTGGCCCGGACGAACGCCTCCGACTCCGGCAGCCGGAACCACTGGACGGCGGCGATGACGAGACCGGCGACGCCGAGGACGTAGAACAGTATCTGCCAGTCGTCCGTCACCTGGAGCGCGAGCAGCGAGGTGATCACGGCGCCGGTGTGGTAGCCGGTCATGGTCAGCGTGCTGGCCCGGGCCCGGCGCGCGGCCGGCATGTGCTCGGCCATCATCGTGAGCGAGACCGGCATGCAGGCGCCGAGGCCGACGCCGGCGATCAGACGCAGCAGGGCGAACATCGTCACCGAGCCGGCGAGCGGCACCAGCAGGGTGAACACGGAGAACAGCACGACCGACCCGATGAGCAGCAGTCGCCGCCCCAGCCGGTCGGCCAGCGGCCCGACACAGACCGCGCCGATGGCCACGCCGACCAGCGACAGCGTAGCGATCGTGGTGGCGTCGCCGGCGGTCATGCCGAGGTGGTGGGTGCGGAGCAGGACCGGGATGATCGCGCCGAGGACGACGAGGTCGTATCCCTCGAGCATGACGGTGATCCAGCACAGTACGACGGTCCAGGCATTGCGCCCGGTGGTGCCTGGCTGCGCCGGTGTGCGGGACGAGGCGATGGATGTCATCGGGACATACCCCCCAGGGGACGGGTGCGGGCGGACGGGATCGGGGTGGATCGGGGTGGAGCAGGATGGATCGGGGTGGGGCCGGGAGCGTCAGAACGGGTAGTCGGCGATGTCCGGGCGGACCGTGACCCACTGGGTCTCGGTGAAGGCCTCGAGGTTCGCGGCCGCGCCGCCGAACCGGGAGCCGGTGCCGGAGGCTTTGACCCCGCCGAAGGGCGCGTTGGGCTCGTCGCTGACGGTCTGCTCGTTGATGTGGATCTTGCCGGAGTCGATCCGGTCGGCGAGCTTCATCGCGGTGCCGACGTCGCCGAGGATGCCGACCGACAGTCCGTACTCGCAGTCGTTGACGATCTCCGCGGCCTCCTCCGGGGTGGAGAAGCCGATCACCGGCGCCACCGGGCCGAAGATCTCCTCGCGCCAGGCCGGCATGTCGGGCGTGACACCGCTCAGGACGGTGGCCCGATAGCCGGCGCCGACGATCTCGCCGCCGGCCGCGAGGGTCGCACCCGCCGCGACGGACTCGGTGACGATGCCGTGCACCCGCTCCAGCTGACGCCGGTCGATGAGCGGGCCGAGGGCCACGTCCTCGCGGGCCGGGTCGCCCACCGGCAGTGCCTTCGCCTTCGCGGCCAGCGCGGCGGTGTACTCCGCCAGCAGCGACTCGTGGACGATGTGACGGCCGGTCGTCATGCAGATCTGTCCCTGGTGCAGATACGAGCCGAACGCTCCGGCCGACGCCGCCCTGTGCACATCGGCGCCCTCCAGCACCACCAGCGCGTTGTTGCCGCCCAGCTCCAGATGAGCCCGCTTGAGCAGCCGGCCCGCCCGCTCTCCGATCGCCCGGCCCACCGCCGTGGACCCGGTGAAGGAGACCACGCGCACCTCTGGGGCCTCGACGACCGCCTGGCCGACCGCGCCGTCGCCCGGCAGCAGGTGCAGCACCCCGGCCGGCAGCCCGGCCTCCTCGAAGATCCGCGCGATGACCACGCCACCGCTGACCGCGGTGCGCGGATCCGGCTTGAGCAGGACCGCGTTGCCCAGGGCGAGCGCGGGAGCCACCGAGCGCAGACCGAGGATCAGCGGGAAGTTGAAGGGAGCGATGACGCTCACGACACCGGCCGGGCGGCGCCGGGCGAGGGACCAGCGGGCCTCCTCCGAGGTCAGCACCTCGCCCTGCGGATGCGTCGGCAGACCCGCGCACTCGAAGCACTCGCCCACGGCGAGTTCCACCTCGAAGCCCGCCTTGGCCCGCACCGAACCGGCCTCGCGCACCAGCCAGTCCTCCACCTCGGCGGCGTGCTCGGCGAACAGCTCGCCCGCCCGGCGCAGCACCGCCGCCCGCCGCTGCGGGGCGGTCGCCGCCCACGTGCGCTGGGCCTCGGCCGCCCGCGCGGCGGCCCGGCCGACGTCCTCGGCCGTCGCCAGGCCCACCGTGGCGAGCCGGTCGCCGGTCGCCGGCTCGACGACCGGCTGCTCGGTGGCGGACTTCAGCCAGCCGTCGCTGAAGAACTTGCTTGCCCAGACGTCGCTGTCCAGGAGTGGCATCGGTGTCCCTTTCGTCGAAGCGGTTCGTCGGTCCGCCCGGTGCGGCCCGGGCGGGCGGGTGGTGTTCAGGAAGGGGTGGTGAGGGCCGTGTCCACCTGGAGGAGCCGTGGCCCGTCGGGGGCTTCGGCGAGGACGGCCCGCAGTTCCTCGACGTCGCCCACCTGCGTCGCGCGGACCCCGTAGCCCTCCGCGATCCGGATGAAGTCCAGCCCCGGGATGTCCAGCCCCGGGGCGTCCGGCACACCGAGCAGTCCGCCGAACCAGCGCAGCGCGCCGTACGTCCCGTTGCGCAGCAGCACGATCGTCAGCGGAACGCGGTGCTGGGCGGCCGTCCACAGCGCGGTGATGCCGTAGTTGGCCGAGCCGTCGCCGATCACGCCCACGACCGGCCGGTCCGGCTGTGCCAGCGCGACCCCGACCGCGCCCGGCAGCCCGAATCCCAGTCCGCCGGCCGCCGGGAAGTAGTACGAGCCGGGCCGGCGCAGATCCATCTGGCGCCACCAGGAGGAGTTCGTCGAGGTCGACTCGACCACGTACGCGGTGTCCTCGGGCAGCCGGTCGCGCAGCGCCGCGAAGACCTCCTCGGGGTGCAGGAGCGGGCGCTCGGCGGTCGGCGGCTCGGGTACGGGCCGGTACCCGCCCGCGGGTGCGGCCGGCGCGCCGAGCCGCCGGATCAGCAGGTCCATCACCGCGCCCGGGTCGGCGACCAGCGCCTCGCCCATCGGCGCCCGCGCGGCGGCGGAGGCGTCCTCGGTCACCTGGATCAGCCGGGTGCCCTCCGGCAGATACCGGCCCGGCTGGTACTCGTGGTACCGGAACACCGGAGCGCCCAGCACCAGCACCAGGTCGTGCCCTTCCAGCGCCTGGCACACCGGCGCGATCCCGGCGGGCAGCACCCCGCGGAACAGCGGATGCCGGTTGGGGAAGGGAAGCCGGAACAGCGAGGGCGCCGCCCAGACCGGGCCGCCCAGGAGCTCGGCCAGCCGCACGGCGTCGTCGAACAGGCCGGCGGAGTCGATGTCGCCGCCGAGGACCAGCGCGGGCCGCTCGGCCGCGGCCACCCGCTCGACCAGGCGGCGGGACTGCTCCCCGTCCGGTACACGGGCCTGCTCGACCCGCCGGTCCAGCACGGCCAGGCAGTTGTCGTCGACCTCGGCCGCCCAGTCGTCGTAGGGCACGGACAGATAGGTCGGCCGCCGCCGCAGCTCCGCCTCGAACACCGCCTGCGCGAGCGCGCGCGGCACGTCCTCGGCGCACGCCGGCTCCGCCGCCCAGCCGACCAGCGGCTTCATCAGCGCCGGGGCGTCCACGTTGGCCAGGTTGGCCTCCGGGCCGACGGCGGGACGCACCTGCTGCCCGGCCACGATCACCAGCGGGGTCCGCGATGCCACCGCATTGGTCAGCGCACCCATCGCGTTCCCGGAGCCGGCGGCCGCGTGCAGGTTGACCAGCACGGGCCGCCCGGTCGCCTGGGCGTAGCCGTCGGCCATGCCGACGACCGCCCCCTCGTGCAGACCCAGGACATAGCGGAAGCCGTCCGGCAGACCGGCCAGGAACGGCAGCTCGTTGGAACCGGGATTGCCGAAGACGGTGGTGAGCCCCTGGCGTCGCAGGAGCTCGTGGGAGACATGACGTACGGAGGGCACGGACGTTCCTTTCGAGTGATGCGACGCACGCTAGGCAAGGCCCCGACATGGGCACCAATAAATGTTCCGGAGCGCCGATATAGAGTGCCTCGATATGGGGACCATGCGGAGTTTCGATCTCAATCTGGCGCGGGTGTTCGTGCTGCTGTACGAGACGGGCAGTGTCACGGCCACCGCGGAGACCCTCCACGTCACCCAGCCCACCGTCAGCTACAGCCTGGGCAAGCTGCGCCGGCACTTCGACGACGAGCTGTTCCGGCGCACGGGACGCGGCCTGACGCCCACCGCCGGCGCCCGCCGGCTGTACGAGCCGCTGCGCCGAGCCCTGGCAGAGATCGACGGCACCATCCGCCAGGCGGACGCCTTCGACCCCGCCACCATGCCGGGCCGGTTCACGCTCGCCCTCTCCGATCTCGGCGAGGCCACCCTGCTGCCCCGCCTCCTGGCGGCGGCCCGCGAGCGCGCGCCCCGGGTGTCCTTCATCGTCCGGCCGCTCGACGTGGACGACGCCGAGCAGCAGTTGCGCCGCGGCGACCTCGACGCGTTCGTGGCCACCCCGGTGCTGACCTCCCACCGGACCGTGCGGATTCCGCTCTTCCACGAGCGCTACGTCGGCATGGTGGCCGCCGATCACCCTCGCATCCGGGGCGAGGCGGTCACCCTGGAGGAGCTCGCCGCCGAGCACCACGCCACCGTCTTCGGCCCCAGCGGGCACGTGGTGCCGCGGGCCGTGCTGGCCACGCACGACCTGCTGGATCGCGTGGTGGTCGACGCCACCCGCTTCTCGATGCTGCCCTACCTGCTGGAACAGACCGACCTGATCGCCCTCGTCCCCGAGTACGTCGGAGAGGTCTTCACCGCGTCCCACCGGCTGCGGCTGGTCCGGCTGCCCTTCGAGACCGAGCCGATCGAGATCGCCCTCTACGCCCGGCACGAGTCCTCCCGCAGTCCCTCACAGCGGTGGCTGGTGCGGTTCATGGCCGAGGTGCTGGGGGAGCGGGTGAGCCCGGCGCAGCTCCCGCCGTACGCGGTCGGGCCCGAGCGGCCGGCCCGGTCCCTCTGACCCTCGATCGGTGTAGGCCGTCCGGGTGCAATCGGCCCGATGTTGGGCCATCCCGGGGACGGCGGACCGTGCCGTGCGTGCCCGAGCCACGAGGATGGTGCCGAGCCCTGCGGACATCACCGCGGAACTCAACGATCCATGTCTTCGCGAGAAAGCGTGTCACGGGCCGCATGACAGACGTTCAGCACATCACGCCGGAAACCGCCGGTCCCCGTCGCCGCCTGCGGGCCGGATCCGTGGTGGTGAAATGGGTGACGACGACCGATCACAAGACGATCGGCTCGTTGTATCTGATCACCTCCTTCCTGTTCTTCGTGTTCGGCGGCATCCTGGCGCTGCTGATCCGGGCCGAACTCGCCCGGCCGGGCCTGCAGATCATGTCGAACGAGCAGTACAACCAGTTCTTCACGATGCACGGCACGATCATGCTGCTGATGTTCGCGACGCCGCTGTTCGCGGGCTTCACGAACTGGATCATGCCGCTGCAGATCGGCGCCCCGGACGTCGCCTTCCCGCGGCTGAACATGCTGGCCTACTGGCTGTACCTGCTCGGTTCGCTGATCGCGGTGGGCGGCTTCCTCACTCCGGACGGCGCCGCCGACTTCGGGTGGTTCGCCTACTCCCCGCTGAACGACCTGGAGCACTCGCCGGGCGTCGGCCCCGATCTGTGGATCATGGGTCTGGCCCTGTCGGGCTTCGGCACCATCCTGGGCTCGGTCAACTTCGTCACCACGATCGTCTGCATGCGCGCGCCGGGCCTGACGATGTTCCGGATGCCGATCTTCGTGTGGAACGTGATGCTCACCAGCATCCTGGTGCTGCTCGCCTTCCCCGTGCTGGCGGGTGCGTTGCTCGTACTGGAGGCGGACCGCAAGTTCGGCGCACACGTCTTCGACCCGACCAACGGCGGTGCGCTGCTGTGGCAGCACCTCTTCTGGTTCTTCGGCCATCCTGAGGTGTACATCATCGCACTGCCGTTCTTCGGGATCGTCACGGAGATCATCCCTGTCTTCTCCCGCAAGCCGATCTTCGGCTACATGGGCCTGGTCGGCGCGACCATCTCGATCGCCGGCCTGTCGGTGACCGTGTGGGCGCACCACATGTTCGTCACCGGCGGTGTGCTGCTGCCGTTCTTCTCCTTCATGAGCTTCCTGATCGCGGTTCCGACCGGGGTGAAGTTCTTCAACTGGATCGGCACCATGTGGAAGGGTTCGCTGTCCTTCGAGACACCGATGCTGTGGTCGCTCGGCTTCCTGGTGACCTTCCTCTTCGGCGGTCTGACCGGCGTCCTGCTGGCCTCGCCGCCCCTGGACTTCGAGGTGTCGGACTCGTACTTCGTGGTGGCGCACTTCCACTACGTGGTGTTCGGCACGGTCGTCTTCGCGATGTTCGCCGGCTTCTACTTCTGGTGGCCCAAGTGGACCGGCAAGATGCTCGACGAACGCCTGGGCAAGATGAACTTCTGGATGCTGTTCGTCGGCTTCCACACCACGTTCCTGGTGCAGCACTGGCTGGGCGCGGAGGGCATGCCGCGCCGGTACGCCGACTACCTGGCCGCCGACGGCTTCACCGCGCTCAACACGGTCTCCACCATCGGCTCCTTCGTGCTCGGCCTGTCGCTCCTGCCGTTCTTCTACAACGTGTGGAGGACGGCCAAGTACGGCAAGAAGATCGACATCGACGACCCCTGGGGCTACGGCCGTTCCCTGGAGTGGGCGACCTCGTGCCCGCCGCCGCGCCACAACTTCGTCACCATGCCCGTGATCCGCAGCGAGTCCCCGGCCTTCGACATGAACCACCCCGAGGTCTCGCTCACGGACAAGCGCGAGAACCTGGGCCTGCCGACATGACGGACGCACACAGACACACGGACGACGAACCCGTCTCACCCGCCCACGTCGTCAACCAGGTCGAGGGCTACCTGCTGTGGCAGGCCCGCGTCGCCGAGGCCGAGGAGCGGGCCCGCGCCTTCACCGAGCCGCTGGAGTGGCTGACCACCGCCCAGCGGGAGGAGATCGAGCAGCACTACGTCCGCGACTGCCTGCTCCGGGCCCGTGCGGACCTCCAACGTGTCGCGGAGCGCTGCCGGAGCCTGCGCGGCGAGTACGAGGAGCGGTACGCACGGTTGCGGGCGCGCTGCGTGGCCTTTCTGATCGCCGCCGTGGCCGTCCTCACCGCGGCGGCACTGCTCACCCTCGCCGTCGCCCAGTCCTGACGCGCCGGCCACGGGGTGCCGGACGCCCTCACAACTGCTTGCGGACGCCCGGCTCCCGCGCCCGGCCGGTCCGCCGGCCGTCCGGATCCTCCTCGACCGCCCGCCGGGCGTCTCCGCGGCGCAGCACCGGCAGGACCGTACGCTGCCGCAGGTCCTCGACCAGGAAGGCGGTACCGGCGTACAGCGCCAGTGCCGCCAGCAGCAACGCGGCAGCGGCGTCGGCGAGTTCGAGTGCGTGCGGCGCGCCGAGCTGATAGGCGGCCGCCAGCGCGGCCCGCAGCGTGGAGACGCTCAGGACCACGCCGAGCAGCCCCTTGCCCAGGAAGCCGGTCACCGCCAGCGGCAGCAGCATGAGCGCGAAGGCGCACAGGTACATGCCGAGCGCGGTGCTGGCCCGCTGCCCGGACGCCACGACGTGCAGCACCCCCAGCCCGGCCCACGACGTGGCGAACAGCCCGAGCGCCGCCGCGGCGGCGGTGTCCCGGGTCAGAAAGGCCATGACGGCGGCGAGGAACTCCAGCGGGAAGACGAAGACCGCGAGCAGGATGCCCGCGGAGCGCACCTCGTCACCGGTGAGCAGGCCCAGGCTGATCCCGGCCAGCAACACCATGCCGATGCCGAACGAGAAGAACCCCAGGGGCAGTGGATTGCCGTACGGCCGGACGGTGACGGTGGCGGCCTCCGGGCCGTTCTCCGGAGTGGGGAGCATCCTCGCCGCGTACCCGTCGGCACCAGGAGGAAACGGCACCGCCCGAGAGGCCTGATCATCCGACGGCCGGCGCGGCCGGTCGGTGTCCTGGGACGCGAGCGGCCGACGCCCGTCAGGAGCGACGGACCCGCGGCGGGAACATCACCGCGCCGGGCGGAACGTCCCCATCGTCACACGGCGTAGGTCATGTCCCGTTCCGCGGTGGCCCGGGCACGGGCCGCCTCCAGCGAGCTGAGGAGGACCTGCTTGCCGGAGGCGCGGTCGCGCACGTCGCACAGCACCACCGGCGTGGACGCGTCCAGGTCCAGCGCGGCCCGCACCTCCTCGGCGGTGCAGTCGCGCCGGCCGTGGAAGCAGTTGACGCCGACCGCGAAGGGGATGCCACGCGCCTCGAAGAAGTCGATCGAGGCGAACGACGCCTCCAGCCGCCGGGTGTCCGCGAGGACCACCGCGGCGAGCGCGCCGGTGGCCAGGTCGTCCCACATGAACCAGAACCGGTCCTGTCCGGGCGTGCCGAACAGGTACAGCACCAGTTCCGGCGCGATGGTGATGCGGCCGAAGTCCATCGCCACCGTCGTCGAGGACTTGCGCTCGACCCCCGACAGGTCGTCGACGCCGAGGCTCGCCTCGGTCATCCGTTCCTCCGTCTCCAGCGGGGGCACCTCGCTCACGGCGGCCACCATGGTGGTCTTGCCCACTCCGAAGCCGCCCGCGATGAGGATCTTCAGCGCGGTCGGCATGACCGGGTCAGAGCTGACGGATACCATCCATCACCCTTTCGATGAGTTCCACACTCGGTCGGCTCTCCTGACCCGGCGGCGACTGCACCAGGATCAGCGAGGCGTCGAGCAGATCCCCGCACAGCACCTTCACCACGCTCACCGGCAGGTCCAGCAGCGCGGCGATCTCTGCGACCGCCAGCGCACGGTCCCGGCACAGGTCGAGGATCTGGGCCGCCTCCGGCTCCAGATGGCCCGAGGCCGACCCGTGCGCCGACCGCGCCACGACCAGCGTGATCAGCGTGAACGCGTACTGGCTGTGCTGGGTGCGTCCGCCGGTGATGGCGTACGGCCGTAAGTAGCGTCCGGCCTCTTCGACGTCGTGCCGCCGCGGCTCAGGCATCCTGAACGGGGCCGCCGGTCGCGGACTCCACGCGCGGCGCGGCCGTCAGATACTGGCCCACCTGCTTGACGAGCGTGCCCATCTCGTACGCCATCATCCCCACGTCCACTTCCTCCGAGGCGAGCGATGCCAAGCGAGCGCCCTTGCCCGCGGCCGTGACGAAGAGGAAGGCCTTGTCCATCTGAATGACCGTCTGCTGCACGCGTCCGCTGTGGAAGTGACGCGCGGCGCCGCGGGCGAGGCTGTGCACGCCTGAGGCCACCGCGGACAGGTGCTCGGCGTCGTCGCGGAGCATGTCCTTGGACTTGCCGATCAGAAGACCGTCACCGGAGAGCACGATGGCGCACCGGATCTCCGGTATCCGGTCCACCAGACCGTCCAGGAGCCAGTCGAGCTGACGTCCGGTGTGTACCTGCTCAGTCATTGCTAAACGTCCTCACAGTTCAGGGGCAGTGGGGCCTGCCGCGTCGCTGGGTTGCTCGTACGCGCCGTGCGCCGTGTCGTCGTCCTCGGCGTCCTGGGCGTTCTCGGAGCTCCAGGCCCGTTTGAGTCCCTGGTGGATGGCGCTCATCGCACGGGCCGACGCGTGCGGGGAGATGACGTCGTCGTCGCTCGTACCACCGGGCTCGTCCTCGGCCTGTGCGGCCTGACTGCGCAACTGCTGGGCCAGACTCGCCCCCCTGACCCGTTGCGGCAGGACCGAGGGCGTCGTGAGCGAACGGGGGGTGTCCGGCGCGCCGGGTTCTGCGGACGAGTCCGGGGTCTGTCGCGCGGGTGCGTGTGCGGGCGGCCGAGCGGGCGACTGTGCGGCGGACTGCACGGACGGCGCCGCCGTCCGCCGGAAGGGCTGCGCGCCCGCTCCGGCCTGCTCGGCGCGTCGGGCCGACGGCGCTGGTGCCGGCTGGGCCGGTGGTGCCGGGTGGGTGGGTCGAGTCGGCGGGGCCGGCCGGATGGGCGAGGCCGGCTCCGGGACCGAGGTCGCGGGGTGTTCCGACGCGGGGGGCAACAGACCTGCACCTCCGTACTCGGGGAAACCGTTGTGGTCCGGGAGCGCCGTGTGGACGATGGCGCTCTCGGCGCCGGTCGCACGGGCACCCACTCCCGTCAGGGCGTCGTGGCCGGCGGCGGCCGGGCGCTGCCCGGCACCTGTCAGCTGGGGCTCCGGTCCGCTCTCCACGGCCCGGCCGGCGGCGACCGCCGCCGACTGGAGCTGGTCGACGACGGGCGAGGAGGTCTCCTCCAGCAGCTGGACGGGGATCACCACCAGGGCGAGCGTGCCGCCGTAGTCCGACTCGCGCAGCACCACCTTGATGCCGTGCCGCTCGGCGAGCCGCGCCACCACGAAGTGCCCCAGGCGGGGGTCGTCGCCGAACACGGTCATGTCGACCCTGGGCGGCTCGGCGAGCAGCCGGTTGGCCCGCTCCAGCAGGTCCGCGGGCATGCCGAGGCCCTGGTCCTCCACATGGACGGCCAGGCCCTTGGCGACCCGGGTGGTGCTGACCGTCACCTGGGTGTCCGGCGGGGAGAAGCTGGTGCCGTTCTCGATGAGTTCGGCCAGCAGATGCGTGACGTCGGCGACGGCGCGGCCGGCCAGCGCCACCCGCCGGTCCGCCGGCGTGTTCTTCACCCTGACCCTGGTGTACTGCTCGGTCTCCGCCACCGCGCTGCGCATCACATCGGTGAGCGCGACGGGCTGCGTCGTACGGCGGCTCGGCGGCGCACCGCTGAGGATCATCAGGTTCTCCGCGTGCCGCCGCACCCGGGTGGCCAGATGGTCGACGCGGAAGATGTCCTTGAGCAGGTCCGAGTCCTCGTGCTTGCGTTCGAGGTCGTCCAGCAGCGCGATCAGGCGGTGGATCAGCACCTGGGCGCGCCGGATGAGCTGCCCCACGACCTTGTCCGAGCCCTCCCGGCCCCGGGACTGGCGCAGCGTCGACTGAGCGGCGATGTATGCCAGTTGGTCGACGGCCGAGTACAACCGCCCGATCTCGTCGGCCTCCTGCGACCGCCGGGGGGTGAGCACGGCCGGATCGATCCGCTCGCCCCGTTCTATCCGGCCCAGCACCTCGGGGAGTCGGTGCGCCGCCAGGTGCTCGGCGCTCGACCGGAGTGCGGACAGCTGCTCGGCGAGGCGGTCGGACTCGGCGAGGCGGGCCACCGCCGAGCGGCGCGTGCGCAGCGCCAGCACCGCGGCGCCGGCCAGCGCCGCCAGCGTGGCCGCCGTTCCCAGCAGGGTGGCGAGCAACAAGTCGTCGGCCCGGTCCGAAGCCTCGCCGGCCCAGGCCTCCAAGGCGGTGGCCTCCAGGGTCTGGGTGTCACCCACGACGCTGCCCGCGGCGGCCGGCCAGTCGGAGGCGCGCTGCGGCAGAGCGGTGCCCCGGCCGCCGGAGACGGCATCCTCCACCGAGCCGACCGTGGCCCACCGCGTGCCGGAGGTGATCCGCGCGTACGCCGCGGACGCGTCGCCGGGCAGGTCCTCGGCGATCAGCCGCGTCCGTGCGGCCCGCTGGAAGCCCAGGTACTCGCCGAAGCGGACCCGGCCGGCCTCCGGGATGCGGCGGGCGGGCAGGGCCGCGGAGACCAGTGCGTCCTCGCGCGCCAGCATCTCGGTGATCTGCGCCAGGGCCACCGTCGCGGTGCCCGCGCGCTCCAGTGTCCCGTCGTCGCTGCGGACCGCCGCGGTGAGCAGGGCGAGCCCCTGGGCGGCGGCGTCGGTGAAGTACGCGAAGGCGGCATCCGGCGACAGCCTGCGCGCGTCGACCGCGGACCGGCGCTGCGCCAGCGACGCCAGCGCGGAGTCGAACGCCCCGGCCCGGCGCCGCAACGTCGCCGTGTCCGCGCCGTCCACCTGCCGGTGGTACTCGCTGAGGGCGGTGTCGGTCTTCTTGCGGGCCGCGTCCAGGTCGGCCCGGGCGGCGCCGGTACGGGCCGTCTGCCACACGGCGGTCAGCCGGCGCTCGTCCTGGAGCCGCGACAGCAGTTCCTGCGCGGGCCGGGCGAGGGACGTGACACGGTCGGCCTCGGTGTGCGACTGGACCTGGTCGTCCACGAGCCCGGCCGCCGTGTACCCCCACAGGCCGCTGAGACAGACCGCGGGAATGACGAAGGGGAGGACGAACGAGGATCGCAGTGATCGGGAAGAAGCGGCGCGGTGACGTGTCCGCCGGTCGCGAGTGCCTGGCATCTGATTCCTCGTACAGCAGCGGTACAGCGGTGCGGGCAGGTGCGCTCGACGTTCGACGATCCCCGCGCTGCGGCCCGGTGGCTCACCGTGATCGAGGTCGGCGCGAGCTGCACGGTATCAGGATCATCGCGCAGCGTCATATGCGGTCCGCGACAACTGGCCTGTATCTCCATATAGTTGGCGCTCCTCACAACAGCGTGAGCAGTCGCGGGGTGTACAGGTCGGAGGCGGAGGCGATGCCGGCCACCATGTCGAGGTAGATCGCGGTGAGTTCCGGGTCCGACTGTACGGCCCGCAGCAGGGAGAGCCGCTGCTCGTGCGGGTCCAGCCGGGCGACACCGAGCGTGGCCTCGTAGCCCGGTGCGAGGGAGGCCCCGCAGTCCTCGGCGAACCGGCTCAGCGCGGCGTCCAGTCGGGCGGGATCGCCGCCCAGCGTGCCGCTCACCGCCGCCGCCAGCGCCTCGGCCTGATGGAAGGCGTCGGTGATCCCCCGTGCCGTGATGGAGTCCTTGTGGTGGGCGGCGTCGCCCACCAGGACCCAGCCGGGCCCGGTCGGCCGCCGGAAGAAGTTCTGCTGGTCGCCGGTGCCGTGCAGCCGCTCCACCGGGGTGGCGCCGGCCAGCCGGTCGTGCAGGGCCGGCGCGGTGGCGCGTATCTGCTCCCGGTAGGCGCGTCGCGCGTCGGTACGGACCTCCTCGAAGCGGGGCTGGGGGAAGTAGGCCAGGACGAGGGTCGCCGCGTCGTGCGTGGGCACCGTGGCCACCCAGCCGCCGGGCCGCTCGTACAGCTCCAGATCGGCCGGGACGTCCTTCCAGTAGGTGTAGTAGGCGCAGGTCAGCCGGGGGTCCTGGACCGTGTACGGCGCCTCCGCCAGCCGGGCGACCGCGGAGCGCATCCCGTCCGCGCCGATCACCAGGTGAGCGCGCTCGGTGAACGCGCGGGTGCCGTGCCTGCCCTCGACGCCGACGACCCGGCCGGATCCGTCGCGCAGCAGCCCGGTCACCCGGCAGTGGTCGCGGAACTCGGCCCCCGCCTCGACGGCCGCGTCCACCAGCAGCGCGTCCAGCACGTGCCGCCGCGGCGCGAACCCCGCCCGCTGCCCCTCCACACCCCGGGCGCAGCCCTCGATGTGGACGTCGGCGACCTCGTAGACCGCGCGCTCGATGGGCGGGCAGCCCGAGGCGCGCACCCGCTCCAGCAGGTCCCAGCGGGCGAGCGCGGCGACGCCGGGCTGGTGGATCAGGTGGGTGGACAGGGTGTCGGAGCCGTACGCCGCCTTGTCGAGCAGGAGCACCCGGTGTCCCGCCCGGGCCAGCAGCAGGGCGGTGGGCGCGCCGGCGCAGCGCGCTCCCACCACGATGGCGTCGTACATGCGGATGCCTCACAACGGACGTGGGTGGGCGAGGGGTCGGGGACGCGGAGGTCAGGAAGAACTCGGCGGGCTCACCCGAGTTCGGTGAGCACGGCCCGGCGGTCGATCTTGCCGTTGGGGTTGAGGGGCAGCCGGTCCAGGACGGTGATCCGGCTGGGCATCATGTACGGCGGCAACCGGTCGCTGAGGGCCGTGTACAGCCGGTCGGGCACGCAGCCCGGCCCGCTCACCGCGGCCCGCAGCTCCGGTTCGCCGTCGGTGGCCGGCACGGTGACGACGATCGCGTCCCGCACCCCCGGCTGCCCGCGCAACGCGGCCTCGATCTCGCCCAGTTCGATCCGGTGACCGCGGATCTTGACCTGATGGTCGGTCCGTCCGAGGTGGACGAGCCGGCCGTGGTGGACCGTGACCCGGTCTCCCGTCCGGTACCAGTGCCGCCGCTCGGGCGGCCCGTCGCCGGCCGGCCGCAGGTCCTCGGTGAGGAAGCGGCCCGCGTTGTGCGCGGGGTCCAGGTATCCGGCGAAGCGCAGCGGGCCCCGCACGCACAGCTCGCCGGTGTCACCCGGTCGGCCGTCCTCGCCCAGCAGCACGAGGTCCACGGCCGGGTGGCCGGTACCGATCGGCGCGGTGCCGTTGGGGGTGTGCGGCCAGTCGGCGACGTCCTCGGGGAACCGGTAGGCGGTGCAGGAGATGGTCACTTCGGTGGGGCCGTAGAGGACTTCGAGGCGGCTGCCCGGAGCCGCGGTGCGCCACTCGCGGGCCGCCTGGATCGTGAGCGGCTCGCCGCCGAAGACGCTCCAGCGCAGCGTCGGCATGCTGCCGGGGGCGAGGGTGCCCAGGCGGGAGGCGAAGCCGATCAGTGACGGCACCGAGAACCAGTGCGTCAGCCGCAGATCGTTGACGGTCCTGACCGGGGACAGCAACTGGCTGCGCCGGGGCACCACAAGGGTGCCGCCGCCCGCCCAGGCGACGAAGAGGTCGTGCACGGAGCCGTCGAAGGTCAGCTCGAAGGCCTGGGACAGCCGGCTGCCCGGGCCGATGCCGTACCGTCCGGCGACCTGCTCCAGATAGGCGCAGATGTTCCGGTGCCGCACCGGCACCCCCTTGGGCGCCCCGGTCGAGCCGGAGGTGAAGATGATGTACGCGACATCGTCGGGCTCCACCTGCCGCGACGTCACGCCGTCCGCGCCGTCCGGCCCCGGGCCGCCCGCGCCGGCGTCCGGGGCGTCCGCGTGCCGGGCGGCCGGATCGGACACGTGGACGGGGACGCCGAGACCCGCGGCGGCGTCGGCGGCCTCGGCCAGGACGAGGTCGAGGGCGGCCGCCTCCACGACGCCTGCCGTTCGCGCGGTGGGGTGCTCCGGGTTCAGGGGGACGACGGTCGCACCGGCCCGCAGGATGGCGAGGTAACCGGCGTAGGCGGTCACCGAGCGGGTGGCGAGCAGCCCGACCCGGCGCGGCGGGACGCCGCCGGCCGCCGCGACGAGGTCCGCGGCCGTCCGCTCGGCGTGCTCGCGCAGTTCCCCGTAGGTCAGCCGGGACCCGTCGACCTCCAGGGCCGGCTCCCCGGGGTGCGCGGCGGCCGTGCGGGCGAACCACTCGTAGAGGGTCTCGGGGGCGTTCACCGGGCCGCCGCCTCCAGCGCCCGGGTCCACTGCCGCAGCTCGCCGACGGTGCGCAGCCGGCCGAACTCCTCGGGGTCGACCTCCTGCCGGCACCGCTTGGCCAGTTCCACGACGATCCGTAGCTTCGCCAGCGAGTCGATGCCTATGTCGCTGAGGGAGGATCCGTCGTCGAAACCGCTGCGGGCGTGCTCGCGCAGCACCCAGGCGGCCAGGTCGCCGGCCTCGCCGTGCCCGTCGCCGTGCTCCTCGCCGGGCCAGTACCGGCGCAGTTGCCAGGGGTAGGCGGGCAGCGGGACGTAGCGGCCCGGCGTGCCGAACACCGCCTCCCAGTCCGGCTCCTCGCCCGCGCGGTAGCGGTCGGCGACGGCCGACAGCGGACGCCCGCCCAGCGCCGGGGTCCCGGTGAGCGCGTCCGCCAGTTCCTCGTGGGTGCGGCCGACCACCGCGACGCGGTGCGCGTGGTGCTGCCGCCGGGTGGCCGCGCTGTAGCAGATGTCGCGCAGCGCGTACGACGCTCCCTCGCCGCCCGGACGCAGATAGGCGGCGTAGGCCGCGGCCAGTGCCTCGAGGGCGGCGGGGCTGTGCGCCGAGAGGGCCAGGACGTACGGCGTGGTGTCCGTCCCGCCGGCGGGCGCCGCGGCCGGGGCGTCGGCCTGGGCGAGCACCACGTGGGCGTTGAGCGCCGAGGAGCCCTGCCCGCCGACGCCGACGACGGCGGGCCGGCCCGGGTCGGGCAGGTCCCGCAGCTTGGCCGGCACCTCCAGCGGCAGGCTGTTCCAGGCGACGCCCGGGTGCGGGGTGTCCAGGTGCAGGCTGGCCGGTATCTGGCCGTGCTCCAGGCACAGCACTGCCTTGATGAGCCCCGCCATGCCGCCGGCGGCCTCCGCGTGTCCGACGTTGGTCTTGACCGAGCCGACCAGCAGCGGCCGGTGGGCGGGCCGTCCCGCGCCGAGCACCTCGCCCAGCGCGCTCAGCTCCAGCGGGTCGAGGGCCGGCGAACCGGAGCCGTGCGCCTCGACGTAGTCGACGTCGGCCGGGTCCACGCCGGCGTCCTCGTACGCCCAGCGCAGCACGTCGAGCTGGCCCTGGAGCGAGGGGTTGAGCACCGAGTCGCTGGTGCCGCCGTCGTTGCCGATCGCGCTGCCCCGGATGACCGCGCGGACGCGGTCGCCGTCGGCCAGCGCGTCGGTCAGGCGCTTGAGGACGACCACGGCCACCGCGTCGCTCGGGGAGTAGCCGTCCGCGCCCGCGTCGCCGAACTTGGTGCGCCCGTCACCGGCCATCGCTCCGGCATGAGTGAGGACCAGGCCCTCGTCCGGACGCAGCGCGAGGTTCACCCCGGCGGCCAGGGCCAGCGGGCTCTCCCCGGCGCGCAGGCTCTGCACGGCCTGGTGCACGGCGACCAGCGAGGACGAACAGGCGGTGTCCACGACGACGCTGGGGCCGCGGAGGTCGAAGAAGTGGGACAGCCGGGCGGACAGCAGGGAGCGGAAGTTGTTGAGCTGGGCGGCCGTCACCGAGTCGGGGCCACGGCGCAGGGAAAGTTCCAGGTGGTCGGCTCGGGCGTTGCCGACGAAGACTGCGGAGCGGCTGCCCGCCAGCCGGTCGGGACGCTGTCCGGCGTCCTCCAGGGCGTCCCAGGCCGTCATCAGCAACAGTCGCTGCTGCGGGTCGAGTTCGGTGGCCTCGGTGGGCGACATCCCGAAGAACTCCGCGTCGAACTCCGCCACCCGGTCCACGTAGCCGCCGCGGCGGGCGGCTATGCGACCCGGACCGGCGCCGGGGGAGTGGAGGGCGTCCACGTCGTAGCGTTCGGGAGGCGTCTCGCTGGTGGCGTCCACGCCGTCCCGCAGCAGAGCCCACAGCTGACCGGGCGTGGCGGCGCCGGGCAGCCGGCAGGCCATGCCGATCACCGCGACCGACCGGGGGTCCACGTCGGACCTGTTCATGAGAGAACTCCGTTCATACGTCGCCACGACTCCTACGCCCTGGCGCAGTTGATCTTGCCCCATCGCAACTTGCCGTACGCATACGTCACTTGTCGGAGGCTGAGCAACCGTCCCGGAACGAGGACGGCGGCGAAGGGAGCGGCGTACCGGCCTCGCGGGCGGTCCCGTCGCGGGGCGGTCCCGTCCGGCGGCCGGCCGGCCGCGCGGGCACCGGGCGGCACCGCGTTCAGGCCGGCGGGCGGCCGCCGCGTCCCGGCCGTGCGATCACGGCAGGTGTGAGTCGTGGCGTAAAACCGGTGCGGGGACACGGGGCCGACGGTGTGGCGCCCGCCCTCGGAGGCGGGGCCGGCGGTCTCGACGCACCCACTGCTCGGGCCCGGGCCGGGGACCGTGCACCCGCCTCACCCTCCCCAATATCGAACTAGTATTCGAGCGCCTGATGTCGTGCTGGACTGAACGCGTCAGGGTCGACAGCAAGTCCACCGCATGATTGTCAGGGGCAAAATCGTTTCGGTTCGCCGGGCGTTCGAAGATTGACGGGAAGTGATCGCTGGGTGTTGAAACATCGAAAAGTTTGGACAGGATCCCCGAATGGGCATGTTCCGGTGCCGCCCGGTGCCGGCCGGAACGCCCCGGGGTGACCCGCCCGTACGCCAAGTCCTGGAACGGACACACGTGTTGACGGTGAGTCGGCTGGGGCGGAAATGACCGGGAGTGGTGATCCACAGGCGGCCGGAACTCTGCTTTGATCTGACCCCATGGATTCCCTGTCACCCGAACAGCAGCGTGCCGCCGGCGAGCAGCGGACGCACCGGCTGAGGATTCTCGGCCTCAACACGGTCGAGGCGGAGGCCACGTTCGACCGCGTCGCCCGCCTCGCGGCCACCTTCACCCAGTCCCCGCTGGCCATGGTCAACTTCATCAACGACGAGCGGCAGATGTTCCGGGGCATGTTCGTGCCCCCCGGATCCGGCGAGGACCCCGTGGACACCGCGGGCGGCGGGATTCCGTTCGACCTGAGCAACCTCGCCCGCGAGGCGCCCGGCGACTACGGCTTCTGCCCGCACGTGGTCGCCCAGCAGTCCCAACTCGCCCTGGACGACGTCTTCGACTACCCCCGCTTCAAGGGCAACGCCCTGGTCAACGACCTCGGCGTGCGCTCCTACCTGGGCACTCCGCTGCGGGACAACACCGGCGTGATCCTCGGCACCGTGTGCGTCGCCGATTTCAAGCCACGCACGTGGGACCGCCAGCTCAGGCAGGGCATGCAGGAACTCACCGAGACCCTGCTGTCCGAGTTCAAGCTGCGCGACAGCCTGCTCGCCCAGCAGCAGGAGCTGTTCGCGGTGTTCGACGGCGCGCCCTTCCCCATCATGCTCACCGAGGGCCCCGACCACCTGCTGCGCTACGCCAACGGCAAGCAGGGCCAGGCCTTCGGCATGGTGCCGCAGTTCAGCCTCGGTCGCAGCGTGCTGCCCGGCCTGGACGAGGTCGGCGTGTTCCGGGCGATGGACGACGCGCTGCGCACCGGTCGGCCGACCAGCGTGCCCCGGGTCTCCCTGAGGACCTACGACGCGCCGGCGCCCCAGGACTTCAACTTCCTGTGCACACCGGTGCGTACTTCCCCCAGCGCGCCCTTCAAGGGCGTCCTGACGGTGGCGATGAGCGCCGCCGGGCAGGGCTACGGCGGCGCCGAGTCGCAGGCCTTCGCGGCCAACGTCCAGCAGCGGTTCGAGCAACTGGGCGGTGGCGCGCTGTCCGACGGCATGCCCCTCGGGTGACGAGCCCCGCGCGACGCCCGGCAGCCCCGGCCCCAGGGCACGTGGCGAAGGCCCGGTCCCGGACGTCGGCCGGCAGGGCGCTCCCGCCCCGTCGGCCGTCGCGCTGCCGAGTCGCTGCGCCCGCGGCCCCGGAGAGGGGGAAGATGACATGGCGAGCGGACACACGATCGAACGCGAGGAGTGCGCCATGCAGCACGAACGAGCGGGCAGGCCGGCCGGGCCCGAGGACCTGATCGACGTCGCCCGGCTGGTGACCGCGTACTACGCTCTGCACCCCGACCCGGCCGAACCGGGCCAGCGCGTGGCGTTCGGCACCTCCGGCCACCGCGGTTCGTCCCTGGCGGCGGCGTTCAACGAGGACCACATCGCCGCGACCAGCCAGGCCATCTGCGAGTACCGCGCCGGACAGGGCACCGACGGCCCCCTCTTCCTCGGCGCGGACACGCACGCCCTGTCCGAACCGGCGAGGACGACCGCGCTGGAGGTGTTCGCCGCCAACGACGTCACCGTGCTCATCGACGCCGCGGACGGCTACACACCCACCCCGGCCGTCTCGCACGCCATCCTGACCCACAACCGGGGCCGCACCTCGCACCTCGCCGACGGCGTGGTCGTCACCCCCTCCCACAACCCGCCCGGGGACGGCGGCTTCAAGTACAACCCGCCGAGCGGCGGGCCGGCCGGCTCCGAGGCGACCTCCTGGATCCAGGACCGGGCCAACGAGATCATCGCCGCCGGGCTGAAGGACGTACGGCGCGTCCCCTACACCAGGGCGCTCGCCGCCCCCGGCACCGGCCGCCACGACTACCTCGGCGCCTACGTCTCGGACCTCCCGAGCGTGCTGGACCTCGACGCGATCCGCGACGCCGGCCTGCGCATCGGCGCCGACCCGCTCGGCGGAGCCTCCGTCGCCTACTGGGGCCGCGTCGCCGAACAGCACCGCCTCGACCTCACCGTGGTCAATCCGCTCACCGACCCCACCTGGCGGTTCATGACGCTGGACTGGGACGGCAGGATCCGCATGGACTGCTCCTCGCCGTACGCGATGGCCTCGCTGATCGAGCAGCGCGACCGCTTCCGGATCGCCACGGGCAACGACGCCGACGCCGACCGGCACGGCATCGTCACCCCCGACGGCGGACTGATGAACCCCAACCACTACCTGGCCACCGCCATCTCCTACCTCTACGCCCACCGCACGCGGTGGCCCGCCGAGGCCGCCGTGGGCAAGACCCTGGTGTCCTCCGGAATGATCGACCGGGTCGCCGCGGACCTCGGCCGCCGGCTCGTGGAAGTCCCCGTGGGCTTCAAGTGGTTCGTGGACGGACTGGTCGACGGCTCGCTCGGCTTCGGCGGCGAGGAGTCCGCGGGGGCGTCGTTCCTGCGCCGGGACGGCTCGGTGTGGACGACCGACAAGGACGGCATCGTCCTGGCCCTGCTCGCCTCCGAGATCACGGCCGTCACCGGCAGGAGCCCCTCCGAGCACTACGCGGCCCTCACCGCGCGCTTCGGAGAGCCCGCCTACGCCCGCATCGACGCACCGGCCTCCCGGGAGGAGAAGGCACGCCTGGCCAAGCTGTCCCCGGCCCAGGTTCGCGCCGACGCCCTCGCCGGGGAGCCGGTCACCGCCGTGCTCACCGAGGCGCCGGGCAACGGCGCGCCCATCGGGGGCATCAAGGTGGCCACCGAGAACGCCTGGTTCGCCGCGCGTCCCTCCGGAACCGAGGACGTCTACAAGATCTACGCGGAGTCCTTCCGGGGCACCGACCACCTCCGCCAGGTGCAGGACGAGGCCAAGCAGGTGGTCCTGGCGGCGCTGGGCGGCTGACCGGCCCGGGGCGCCGTACGCGGCGGAACCGGACGCGGGGGTGACGGGATGAGGAGGGAGGACGGCAGAGGTGTACGTCGGTCCGGGCGGGGCGGTCCCGTGCCCTGCCGTCACAGCGCCCGCCCGGCGGAAATCCGACGCCCGGGCCCTCCCGGGACCGACGCGTTTTCGGCCGGGGCCCCGGCCGGAACGAGGAACACCGGCCGGACGGTGCGAAAAACACCAGACGTTCACCGTTCGTTTTCTTGAACCGTTCGTGTTTATGAGGGTAGGTTCGGCGGCATGACGGAAGCCGAGCGTCCGACGGCGGCCCAGGAGTTGCGCGGGGCGGGCCTGCGGGTGACGGCCGCGCGCGTCGCACTTCTGGAGACCGTGCGGGCGGGTGACCACCTCGGCGTGGAGGCGATCGCGTCCGGAGTGCGTGAGCGCGTCGGCCATGTCTCCCTCCAGGCCGTGTACGAGGCTCTGCACGCCCTCACCGCGGCGAAACTCGTGCGCCGTATCGAACCGGCCGGCAGCCCGGCGCGGTTCGAGGGACGTGTCGGGGACAACCATCACCACGTCGTGTGCCGGTCGTGCGGTGCCGTCGCCGACGTGGACTGCGCGGCGGGCGAGGCACCCTGCCTGACCGCGTCCGACGACCACGGCTTCGCCATAGACGAGGCCGAGGTCATCTACTGGGGCCTGTGCCCCGACTGTGCCACCAGCCGTAGTTCCTCAGCACCGTGATCCGCCCTGTCCGGAAGGATTCCCATGTCCGAGAACCACGATGCAGTCGTCACCGACGCCAAGACGGAGGCCAAGGGCGGCTGCCCGGTCGCGCACGGGCGCGCCACGCACCCGACTCAGGGTGGCGGAAACCGTCAGTGGTGGCCGGAACGGCTGAATCTGAAGATCCTCGCGAAGAACCCCGCCGTGGCCAACCCCCTCGGTGAGGACTTCGACTACGCCAAGGCGTTCCAGTCCCTCGACCTGCCCGTCGTGAAGCGGGACATCGCCGAGGTCCTGACGACCTCGCAGGACTGGTGGCCCGCCGACTTCGGGCACTACGGCCCGCTCATCATCCGTATGGCCTGGCACAGCGCGGGCACCTACCGGATCAGCGACGGCCGCGGCGGCGCCGGCGCCGGCCAGCAGCGGTTCGCCCCGCTCAACAGCTGGCCGGACAACGCCAACCTGGACAAGGCCCGCCGCCTGCTGTGGCCGGTGAAGAAGAAGTACGGCCGCAACCTGTCGTGGGCCGACCTGATGGTCCTGGCGGGCAACGTCGCCCTGGAGTCGATGGGCTTCACGACGTTCGGCTTCGCCGGCGGCCGCGAGGACGTCTGGGAGCCCGAGGAGGACGTCTACTGGGGTCCCGAGACCACCTGGCTCGGTGACGAGCGCTACACCGGTGACCGGGAGCTGGAGAACCCCCTCGGCGCGGTCCAGATGGGCCTGATCTACGTCAACCCGGAGGGTCCGAACGGCAACCCGGACCCGATCGCCGCGGCCCGCGACATCCGCGAGACGTTCCGCCGGATGGCGATGAACGACGAGGAGACCGTCGCGCTGATCGCGGGCGGCCACACCTTCGGCAAGACCCACGGCGCCGGCCCGGCCGACCACGTCGGCCCCGACCCCGAGGCCGCGGGCCTGGAGGAGATGGGCCTGGGCTGGAAGAACACCTACGGCACCGGCAAGGGTGGCGACACGATCACCAGCGGTCTCGAGGTCACCTGGACCAACACCCCGACGACCTGGGACAACAGCTTCTTCGAGATCCTCTTCGGCTACGAGTGGGAGCTGTTCAAGAGCCCGGCCGGAGCGAACCAGTGGCGGCCGAAGGACGGCGCCGGAGCCGGGACCGTACCCGACGCCCACGACCCCTCCGAGCGCCACGCCCCGACGATGCTCACCACCGACCTCGCGCTCCGCTTCGACCCGGTCTACGAGCAGATCTCGCGGCGCTTCCTGGAGAACCCCGACGAGTTCGCGGACGCCTTCGCCCGGGCCTGGTTCAAGCTGACCCACCGCGACATGGGCCCGGTCGCCCGCTACCTCGGCCCGGAGGTGCCGACCGAGGTCCTGCTGTGGCAGGACCCGCTGCCCGAGCGGACGTACGAGCTCGTCGGCGCCGAGGACATCGCCTCCCTCAAGGCCAAGGTCCTCGATTCCGGCCTCACGGTGTCCCAGCTGGTGTCCGCCGCGTGGGCGTCGGCCTCGTCCTTCCGCGGCAGCGACAAGCGCGGCGGCGCCAACGGCGCCCGGGTCCGCCTGGAGCCCCAGCGCAACTGGGAGGTCAACGACCCCGACCAGCTGGCCCTGGTGCTGCGCACCCTGGAGGGCATCCAGGAGTCCTTCAACTCGGCCCAGACCGGCGGCAAGCGGATCTCGCTCGCCGACCTGATCGTGCTCGCCGGCGGCGCCGCCGTCGAGCGGGCCGCCAAGGAGGCCGGCTACCAGATCGAGGTGCCCTTCACGCCGGGCCGCGTGGACGCCTCGCAGGAGCAGACGGACGTGGAGTCGTTCGCGGCGCTGGAGCCGACCGCAGACGGCTTCCGCAACTACATCGGCAAGGGCAACCGCCTGCCGGCCGAGTACCTCCTGCTCGACCGGGCCAACCTGCTGACCCTGAGCGCCCCGGAGATGACGGTCCTCGTCGGTGGTCTGCGCGTGCTGGGCGCGAACCACCAGCAGTCGCAGCTCGGCGTGTTCACCACCACCCCCGGCTCGCTGACCAACGACTTCTTCGTCAACCTGCTCGACCTGGGCACGACGTGGAAGGCGACCAGCGAGGACCAGAACACCTTCGAGGGCCGCGACGCCGCCACGGGCGAGGTCAAGTGGGCCGGCAGCCGCGCCGACCTGGTCTTCGGCTCGAACTCCGAACTGCGGGCGCTCGCCGAGGTCTACGCGAGCGACGACGCGAAGGAGAAGTTCGTGCACGACTTCGTCGGCGCGTGGGTCAAGGTCATGAACCTCGACCGGTTCGACCTGGTCTGATCACCCCGGTCCCGCCGTCCGGGCCGGTCCACGTAGACGCGGGCGGCGCCGTCGACCAGGTCGAGCGGGGCGTGGAAGCCGGCCTCGGCCAGGCGGAGCTTGTCGTAGTGCG
>NZ_JBSFRB010000027.1:0-108277 GCF_053589015.1 Streptomyces sp. NPDC003393
GACGGTGTTGACGGTCGCCCAGTCGCCGGTGGAGGGGAACGTGTGGCTGACGGCGCCGTTGCCGTTGGGGTGGCCACCTGCCGGACACCTCGCGGTGTGGGTCAGCCCCGCGCCCCCAGCAGGTGGTCCATGGCGAGCTGGTCGAGCCTCTCGAAGGCCATGCCGCGCGCGGCGGCCGCGTCGACGTCGAAGTCCTCGAAGGCCGAACGGTCCGCGAGCAGCGCCTGGAGGCCGTCGGCCGCCGTGGGCTGCGCCAGCTGGTCGAGCCGGGCGGCGCGCAGGGCCTCCTGGACCTCAGGGTCGGCGCGGAAGGCCGCCGCGCGCTCCTTGAGGATGAGGTAGTTGCGCATGCAGCCGGCCGCCGAGGCCCACACACCGTCGAGGTCCTCGGTCCGCGGCGGCTTGAAGTCGAAGTGGCGCGGGCCCTCGTAGCCGGCGCTCTCCAGCAGGTCGACCAGCCAGAAGGCGGCACGCAGGTCACCGGCGCCGAAGCGCAGGTCCTGGTCGTACTTGATGCCGGACTGGCCGTTGAGGTCGATGTGGAAGAGCTTGCCCGCCCACAGGGCCTGGGCGATGCCGTGCGGGAAGTTCAGGCCGGCCATCTGCTCGTGGCCCACCTCGGGGTTGACGCCGTACAGCTCGGGGCGCTCCAGGCGCTCGATGAACGCCAGGGCGTGGCCGATGGTGGGGAGCAGGATGTCACCGCGCGGCTCGTTCGGCTTGGGCTCGATGGCGAAGCGGATGTCGTAGCCCTGGGCGGTGACGTACTCGCCGAGGAGGTCGAAGGCCTCCTTCATGCGGTCGAGGGCGACGCGCACGTCCTTGGCGGCACCGGACTCGGCACCCTCACGGCCGCCCCAGGCCACATAGGTCTTGGCGCCCAGCTCGGCCGCCAGGTCGACGTTGCGGATGGTCTTGCGCAGCGCGTAGCGGCGCACGTCGCGGTCGTTCGCGGTGAAGCCGCCGTCCTTGAAGACCGGGTGCGTGAAGAGGTTGGTGGTGGCCATCGGCACGGTCATGCCGGTCGCGTCGAGCGCCTGCCGGAAGCGCTTGATGTGCGACTCGCGCTCGGTGTCGGAGGACCCGAAGGGGATCAGGTCGTCGTCGTGGAAGGTCACTCCGTGGGCGCCCAGCTCGGCCAGACGCTGCACCGTCTCGACCGGGTCGAGGGCGCGGCGCGTGGCGTCGCCGAACGGGTCCCGTCCCTGCCAGCCGACGGTCCACAGGCCGAAGGTGAACCTGTCCTCGGGGGTGGGCTGGTAGTTCATGCCGCGGCTCCTTGCTCGCTTGCGACTATTTCGTCATGGCGGTTTACAAATTAGTATGCCAACGCGTCCCTGGGAAGGGACACGGGGTCGCGACCGATGTCACGCGCGCGTCGCGAATCCCGGACAAACGTTGAAACCGCAGGTCAGCGCCCGTGGGCCGCGAAAAAAGTTAGGGAGAGCCGATGTCAGCAGCCGAGGGTCCGCTCGTCGTCGGTGTGGACTCGTCCACCCAGTCCACCAAGGTGCTCGTCGTCGACGCGGCCACCGGTCGGGTCGTGGCGAGCGGCCAGGCACCGCACACCGTGTCCTCGGGGGCGGGCCGCGAGAGCGACCCGCGTCAGTGGTGGGACGCCCTGCGCGCGGCGCTGCACCAGTGCGGGGAGGCGGCGCACGAGGCCGCCGCCGTCTCGGTCGCCGGCCAGCAGCACGGTCTCGTCACCCTGGACGCCCAGGGCGAACCCGTACGCCCGGCGCTGCTGTGGAACGACGTGCGCTCGGCCCCGCAGGCCCGGCGGCTCGTGGCCGAACTGGGCGGCCCCAAGGCCTGGGCGGAGCGGACCGGCAGCGTGCCCGGCGCCTCCTTCACGGTGACGAAGTGGGCCTGGCTGGCCGAGCACGAACCGGAGGCGGCACGGTCGGTGGCCGCGGTGCGGCTGCCGCACGACTACCTCACCGAGCGGCTGACGGGCGAGGGCAGCACCGATCGGGGCGACGCCTCGGGTACGGGCTGGTGGGCGTCCGCGACGGAGGCCTACGACGACGAGGTCCTCGCCCGGGTCGGGCTCGACCCGGCGCTGCTCCCCCGGGTGGTCCGGCCCGGCGAGGTGGCGGGCACCGTGCGCGACAGCCATGACCTGCCGTTCTCCAAGGGCACCCTGGTCGCGTCCGGCACCGGTGACAACGCCGCCGCCGCGCTCGGCCTCGGGCTGCGACCCGGCACGCCCGTGCTGAGCCTCGGCACCTCGGGCACCGTGTACGCGGTGTCCCGGCACCGCCCCGCCGACCCCTCCGGCACCGTGGCGGGCTTCGCCGACGCGCACGGCGACTGGCTGCCGCTGGCCTGCACCCTGAACTGCACCCTCGCCGTCGACCGCGTCGCCGCCCTGCTCGGCCGGGACCGGGAGGCCGTCGAGCCGGGCACCACCGTCACCCTGCTGCCCTACCTGGACGGCGAGCGCACCCCGAACCTGCCCGACGCGTCCGGGCTGCTGCACGGTCTGCGTCACGACACGACCGCCGGGCAACTGCTCCAGGCCGCCTACGACGGCGCCGTCCACTCCCTGCTCGGCGCGCTGGACCTGGTCCTCGACCAGGACGCCGACCGGACCACTCCCCTGCTGCTGATCGGCGGCGGTGCCCGGGGCACGGCCTGGCAGCAGACGGTGCGGCGGCTGTCGGGCCGGCCGGTGCAGGTCCCGCGGGCCAAGGAGCTGGTCGCGCTGGGCGCCGCCGCTCAGGCGGCCGGCCTGCTGACGGGCGAGTCCCCGGTCGCGGTCGCCAGCCGCTGGAACACCGCCGACGGGCCGGTGCTGGAGGCCGTGGAACGGGACGAGGAGACGCTCGCGAGGATCTCCGGGGTACTCTCCGACGCGGCCCCGCTGCTGGAGCGGGGCCACTGACCTGCTGACCGGACCGGCGGGAGCCCGCCGGCAGACACGGCGGCGGGCTCCCGCCGCCGGACACCGACCGAGGACGACGGAGGCATGACCGCACCGCTGCACGAGCCGCACCTGGCCGGGCCCGGACGGGCGCTGCCCGACACCCAGCAGGGCATGCGTCGGCGCAACCTCGCCCGGGTCATGCACACCGTCAGCGCCGAGGGGCCGCTGTCCCGGGCGGCGGTGGCCTCCCGCATCGGTCTGACCCGCGCGGCGGTGTCGACACTCGTCGACGAGCTCATCCGCTCGGGGCTGCTGGAGGAACTGGGCCCCGAACGGCCCGGCCGGGTCGGCCGCCCGGGCTCGGCGCTGGCCGTCAGCCGGCGTGGCCCGGCCGGAGTCGGCGCGGAGGTGGGCGTCGATCACCTCGCGGCCTGCGTGGTCGATCTGCGCGGCCAGGTGCGGGCGCGTGCGGTGCGGCACGGCACGAATCGCGGACGCTCCGCCGAACCGGTGGCGAAGGACCTCACCGCGCTGATATCCCAGGTGGTCGCCGAGGCGGAGCAGCATGGGCTGTGGCCGGCGGGGCTCGCCGTCGCCGTGCCCGGTCTGATCGCCCGGGACGGCCGTACGGTCGTGCGGGCGCCCAACCTCGACTGGCACGACACCGATTTCGCCGCCCTGCTGCCGGACGCGTTCGCCCCGGCCGTGGACAACGAGGCGAACTTCGGTGCCCTGGCGGAACTCTGGCTCGGCGAGGGCACGCCACGGGACTTCCTGCATGTGTCGGCGGAGATCGGCATCGGTGCCGCGGTGATGGTCGACGGACGGCTGCTGCGCGGTACCCGCGGCTTCGCGGGTGAGCTGGGGCATGTGCCGGTCGAGCCGGAGGGACCCGCGTGCCCGTGCGGCGGGCGCGGGTGCCTGGAGCAGTACGCGGGCGAGGAGGCGGTGCTGCGGGCGGCGGACCTGGAACCCGGCGAGGGCCGTGTCGGGCTTCTGGCGGCCCGCGCCGAGGCCGGTGACGAGCGCGTGCGGCGCGCGCTGAGCGGCGCCGGTACGGCGCTCGGCATCGCGTTGACCGGAGCGGTCAATCTGCTCGACCCCGAAACCGTCGTGCTGGGCGGCGCGCTCGCCGCTCTCGCGCCCTGGCTGCTGCCGTCGCTGAAGGCCGAGCTGGCCCGGCGCACGGCCGGACCCGCCTGCCCGGTGTCCGTGTCCCGGTTCGGACCGGAGGGTCCGCTGCTGGGCGCGGCGCACGCGGTGGTACGGGGCGTCCTCGACGACCCGGCCGCGGTCGCCCAACGCGCCTGAACACAAGGTCACCTCACCCGATCGGGTGGCCGAGTTCTCCACAATTCCCGGCTCCTCCACTGAACACGGCGATGCTCTTCTGCCCAATCCCCGGGCGCCGTACCGTGATTCACGCGAGCGCCGATCCGGCCCGGGACGCGAAGGCGCCAGCGGACGGCCGCGTCGGTCGGCCGTCGGGCGCGACACCAGCCACACCGGTGCGGCCGTGCTCCACGGGGAGCGGCGTGCCGTACGCGAGACTCACCGCCACCGAGACACTTTCGCGACGCCGGGCATCCGGCGAGCGACCGACCCCCTGCCGGCCACCAGCACCTCCCGCAGGGACGAGCAGCCCCAGACGACGAGCACCCCACGAGAAAGGCCATCGATCATGGACCGGGCCGGACTCCAGCCCACCAGACGACGGATCCTGAAGGGCGCAGCCCTGGCCGTCGTTCCCTACGCGTTACTTCCCGCGACCCGGGCAGGCGCCCGGACCGACACCGCCGACTGTCCGCCCGCCGAGTGGCAGCCGGCGAGCATCTCCAACTACACGGCGTCCGACCGGCCCACCAGCTACTCCGTCGACCGAGTGATCATCCACGTCACCCAGGAGACGTACGCCGAGACGTTGGCCGTCTTCCAGAACCCGCAGAAGGAGGTGTCCGCGCACTACGTCGTGCGGTCCGCCGACGGGCACGTCGCGCAGTGCGTGCATGAGGCGGACGTCGCCTGGCACGCCGGTAACTGGGACTACAACACGCACAGCATCGGCATCGAGCACGAGGGGTGGGTGGACGAGCCGGCCTATTTCACCGACGCCCTGTACGAGCAGTCGGCCAGGCTCACCGCGGCGGTCTGCGACCGGTACGGCATCCCCAGGGACCGGGGGCACATCATCGGCCACGACGAGGTTCCGGGCGCGGATCACACCGATCCCGGACCGAACTGGGACTGGGTCCGCTACATGGGGCTGGTCAACCTGGCCTGACGGGCACCGTCCTCCCCGCCGGCCGTCGGCGGTCGTACGACCAGGGTGCTGGGCGTGCGGCGTGCCCGCGGGCGGAGCACCTGGAGAGGCACCACCGGGCGCGTGCCGGCGGGTGCGGACCCGGGCAGGGCCGGGAGCGTCGGCCGAGACCGAAGGAGGTCGCAGTGGCGTACGGCGGTCCGGGGCGGCCCGCGGACAAGATGTTGGCCGCCATGCTGGAGGCACTGTTCACCAGTTCCCCGGTCGGGCTCCATCTGCTGGACACCGATCTGCGCGTGGTGCGGCTGAACACCGCGACGTCCGGCATGCGGGGTGTTCAGGTGGAGGACATGGTCGGACGGCCCGTCCGCGACGTCTACCAGGTGGTCGAGGACAGCGACATGGAGACGGTGCTGCACCATGTGCTGGAGACCGGGGAGCCCCTGTGGCAGCGCATCGTGCGGGCGCAGATCAAAGGGGAGCGGCCCGAGGAACGCCACTTCGAGGTCACCGCGATGCGGCTGGAGAAGCAGGGGCCGCAGCCGGAGGTGCTCGGGCTGGCGGTCACCGTGGTCGACGTCACGGAGCGTGAGCGGGGCCGTGTCCGCTCCGGGGTGCTTGACGCCGTGCGTCGACGGGTGGGTCGGGCTCTGGACCCGTCGGTGACCGGTGAGGAACTCGTGGCGGCCCTGGTTCCGGACTTCGCCGACATCGCGATCGTGGAGGTGGTGGACTCGGTCATCCGCGGGGACGAGCCGCCACCGGCCCCGCTGCCGCCGGGCACCGCGCTGATGCGCACCGCCTTCCGCAGCGGCCAGGCGCACCCGCCGCAGGCGCATCCCGTGGGTGAGGTGCGCCGGCTGCCGGGGCCCACACCCTTCACCCAGGCGCTGGCCGATCTGTGCCCCCGGGTGGTGCCCCTGCACGCGCCCAGCCCGTGGATGGACATCGACCCGCCCCGCGCGGAGGCGATGCACTCCTCGAAGTCGCACACCCTGCTGGTGGTGCCGCTGGCGCTGCGCGACGCGGCGCTGGGCCTGGTCAGTCTGTACCGCACCGGGCAGTCGCCGCCGTTCGACACGGGCGACCGGCAGCTCGCGGTCGAGCTGGCCGCTCACACCGCCCTGGCCATCGACAACGCGCGGCGATACATCCGCGAGCACACCATCGCCGCCACCGTCCAGCGACAGCTGCTGCCCCGGCGCCCGGAGACGCACCCGTCGCTGGAGACCGCCTATCTGTCGGTGAGCGGTGTCGACCCCGGCGCCTGGTACGACACCATCACGCTGTCCAGCGCCCGGACCGCGCTGGTGATCGGCAATGTCTCGGGCCGGGGTCCGAACGCGGCGGCCGGCATGGGGCAGCTGCGGACGGTCGTGCGGTCCCTGGCGGCGTTCGACCTCCCCCCCGGACGAGCTCCTGGCCCGGCTGCACGACACAGCTGCCGAACTCGCCTACGAGCGGGCGAATCTGCCGCTTTGAGATCCCCTCCGGCGGGAGGCACTGACCGCCGACTGCGCGTACGCCGTTCACGACCCCCTGACCGGCACCTGCGTCATGGCGACGGCCGGGTATCTCACGCCCGTGGTGATCCGCCCCGACCACAGCATGATCATCCCCGACACCCCGGCCGGGCCGTCTCTGGGCGTGGCGGAGGACGCGCCGTTCGCGACCACCGAGTTCGCGGTGACGGCCGGCAGCGTGCTGGTCTTCACCAGTGACCCGCTGGTGACCGGGTACCTCGCGGAGTCCTCCCGCCCGCTGCGGTCGGCACCCGACTACGCGGAACGACCGCTGCAGGAGCTGTGCGACGACATCGTCCACAGCCTCCCCGAGGGCTTGGGCGCGGGGGACCCCGCGGTGCTCATCGCGCGTACCCGCGCCTTCCCCGCCGAGGGGCGCGCGAGCTGGTGCTTCGGCAACGATCACGCCTCGGTGGCGACCGCGCGCCGTCTGACCTGCGAGCAGCTGGCCGAGTGGGGCGTGGACGACGAGACGACCTTCAACACACAGCTCATCGTCAGCGAACTCGTCACCAATGCCCTCCGCTACGGGGCGCCGCCGATCGAGGTCCGCCTCATCCACGACCGCGTGCTCACCTGCGAGGTCCGCGACGCGGGCCAGGCCGCGCCACACCTGCGGCACGCCCGGGTGGCCGACGAGGGCGGCCGCGGCCTGTTCATCGCCGCGGAGCCGGCACAGTCGTGGGGCGTGCGGTACATGCACTCGGGCAAGATGGTCTGGACCGAGCAGCCGCTCGCGGACGAACCGGTGAGGCCCACAGCCACCGCTCCTGCCTGACCGGCCGTCCCCACCCTCCCGCGCGCCGGTTCCGCGAGCGCACCCCTGACTCCCCACGCGCCGGTTCCGCGTGAGGGACCGCGACAGCCCGCGCGAGCGCAACCCTGACTCCACGAGCGGCGGCTCCCACATTCGAGACCCCGACAGGCCGCGCCGGCGCAACCTGACTCCACGGGCGCCGGCTCCCGCGTGCAGGACCCCGACAGTCTTGTGATCGACGTACGTCGCCACCCCTGAGGCCGACGCGAGCGGCCCGGCCGCCAGGTCACCTCCGGGCTTCGCCCGGGTCTCCACCGTCACCGCTCGAAGCACCCGAAGGAGTGCGTTTTCCCACCCGTTTCCGCGTCGTCGGCGTCCGCGCACCGTGCGCGGCCCCGGATTCTGGTGCACTTCCCTGAGTTCAGGCGGAGTTGACGAGACATCAGGGGAGACGGTGGGCACTGCGACACGTCGCTGCGGACGGCTCAGAACGGCGTTGACGATCTTCCTGGCCTGCGGCTCGCTGGCCGGCGCGACCTTGGTGGGGGCCTCGCCGGCCAGTGCCGGCGGCCCACGGCGCGCCGAGGTGATCGCCCCGGGCGTGGAGTACCGGGACTTCGACCTCGTCACGGCCCACGGCGTGACCCACGCGCACCTGGTCAGCGTCGACCTGGACGACAAGCACGTACGGGTCGGTCTGCTGCGTCCGCGCGCGGTGGCGTCCCGGGGCACGGTGTCCCGACTCGCGGACACCCAGGGCGCGCTGGCGGGGATCAACGGCGACTTCTTCCACATCTCCGAGTCCCAGCACCCGGGCGTCGCGGTCACCGGTTCGGCCGTCGGCCCGGAGATCGCCGACGGGCGTGTCCTCAAGGCCGCGGTGCCGCGCGGGCAGCGCTTCGGCCCCGCCCTGCCGTCGGGCACGACGACCGAGGACGTGCTCGGTGTGGGCACGGACCGCACCGCGCGCCTGGACCGCCTGACCCTGTCCGGCTCGGTGAACTCACCGGAGGGCGTCTGGAAGCTCGGCGGTCTCAACCAGTACGCACTGCCGGTGGGTTCGATCGGGGCCTACACCTCCGACTGGGGCAGCGCCTCACGGGCCCGGGCCACCTGCGGCACGGACTCCGGCAGAAGCGCTCCGTGCAGCACGGACACCTACGAGGTGACCGTCAAGAGCGGTCAGGTCGTCGCCACGGCCGGCAAGCCCGGTGGCGGCACCATCCCGGCCGGGACCACTGTGCTGGTGGGACGCGAGGCGGGAGCCCGTCAGCTGCGCAAGTTGTTCAAGGGCGAATCGGTGCGGGTGGAGCACCATGTGACGGCGGTGTCCGGGGCCGCGTACGCCTTCGCCGTCGGCGGGTTCCCCGTGCTGCGGCACGGCGCGCCGCTGTCCGGCCTGGACAACACGGCGACCGCGGTGCGCACCGCGGTGGGCATCGGGAGCGACGGGCACCGTCTGCTGCTGCTCGCCCTGGACGGCGCCTCCAAGTACCGCAGCGGTCTGACGGTGGCCGAACTCGCGGCTCAGTTGCGGAGGCTGGGTGCCACGGAGGGGTTCAACCTGGACGGCGGCGGCTCCAGCACGCTGGTCGTCCGCAGGCCGGGGAAGAAGGTGGTGAGCGTGCTCAACCATCCGAGCGGGGGCGCCGAACGGGCGGTGGCGAACGGGGTCGGGGTCTTCTCCGCCCCGTGAGCGGTTTGGTGAGGAGGACTCAGGGCCGCAGGCTGCTGACGATCTGGGCGGTGGCCTCCAGTCCCTCGTGGATCGTGGGTGCCATGCTGGTGCCGGCCAGGAAGAAGCCGAGCAGGACGCAGACCAGGCAGTGCGAGAACTTCAGGGCCCCGTTGCGCACGAAGATGATCGCCAGGATGGCGAGCAACAGCACCCCAGAGATGGAAATGGCCACCGTGAACCTCCTCCGCCACGCTCACTCGCGGCTTCCGGCCGCAAGTGTGGCGTAGCGGAGGGTTCGACCGGGCGGCTGACGTGTCCTCCGAACGTGTGGTTCTGCGAAGGGCTTGCACCGATCGCCCACCGGCGCCGAGGGCCGGGCGTCGCACCCCGCGGTGCACCCCGTCGGCGCCGAGGGCGGTGGGTCAGGGCGCCTGGAGGTCGACCAGGTGGGCCAGCGTCTCGCGGTGGGCGCCGGCCGTGCCGTAGGCGATCGAGTCCGCCTTGGCCCGCTTCAGGAACAGATGGACCGGGTGCTCCCAGGTCATGCCGATGCCGCCGTGCAGTTGCAGCGCCTCCTCGGCCGCGTGCACGGCGACCGGGGCGGCACAGGCCTGCGCGACGGCCACCGCGACATCGGCGTCCTCGTCCCGCGCGAGGGCATCGGCCGCGTTGCGGGCGGCCGCGCGGAGGCCCACGACCTCCAGCCACAGCTGGGCGAGCCGGTGCTTGAGCGCCTGGAACCCGCCGACCGGCCGGTTGAACTGCTTGCGCTCCTTCAGGTAGCGCACCGTCTCCGTCAGCGTCCCGTCGGCCAGCCCCAGTTGCTCGGAGGCGAGCAGTCCCGCCCCGGCGCGCAGGGCCCGGCGCACGGCGGGCTCGGCGTCGCCGATCCGGCGTCCGGCGGCGCCGTCGAACCGTACGGTGGCCACGGGACGGGTCAGGTCGAACGACACCTGGCCGGTGACGGTCACCGCTTCGGCGTCCACCGCGTACAGGCCGCCGTCCTCGGCGGGGACCAGCAGCACGTCGGCGACGGCCGCGTCCGCGATGCCGGTCAGCTCCCCGTGCAGGGCGCCGTTCTCACGGCGCACCACGGGCACGGCGGCGCCGGGGGCCAGGTGCAGGCCGACCGCGAGGGCGCCGATGGAGCGGCCGGAGGCCAGCCGGGCGAGCAGCGCCTCGTCGCCGCAGGCCAGCAGCGCCTCGGTCGCGACGACGGCGCTGGTGAGATACGGGACGGGGGCCACGGCCCGACCCAGCTCCTCCAGCACGACGGCCGCTTCCCGGTGCGTGGCGCCCTGCCCGCCGCGCTCCTCGGGCACCAGCAGTCCGGCCAGTCCCATGCCGTCGGCGAGCGCCTTCCACAGGGCGAGGTCGTGCGGGGCGTCCGACTCCGCGCGGGTGATCACTCCCGCCGGGTCGCAGTGGTCCGTGAGCAGGTCGCGGACGGCGGCGCGCAGCGCCTGTTCCTCCTCGGAGTAGAGAAGATCCGGCTGGGTGCTCATCGGGCCAGGTCCTTCCATGCGACGTCCTTGTCGGTGCGGGGTTCGGCGGGCAGGCCGAGGACCCGCTCGGCGACGATGTTCAGCAGGATCTCGCTGGTCCCGCCCTCGATGCTGTTGCCCTTGGCGCGCAGGTACCGGTATCCGGCGTCCCGGCCGGTGAAGTCGACCAGTTCGGGGCGGCGCATGGTCCAGTCGTCGTACAGCAGCCCCTCGGCGCCGCGCAGTTCCACCTCCAGGCCGCTGATCTCCTGGTTCAGGCGGGCGAAGGCGAGCTTCATGCCGGCGCCCTCGGGGCCGGGCTGGCCCGCGACGAGCTGCTGGCGCAGCCGCTCTCCGGTGAGACGGGCGACCTCCGCCTCGACCCACAGCTTCAGCAGCCGCTGATGCAGGTCGTGGGTGCGCAGCTCCGGGCGCTCACGCCAGGTCGTGGCGACCACGCCGATCATGCCGCCCTCGCGGGGCAGGCGCATGCCGCCGATGGCGACGCGTTCGTTGTTCAGCGTGGTCTGCGCGACGCGCCAGCCGTCACCGATCTCGCCGAGGCGGCGGGAGTCGGGGATGCGGACGTCGGTCAGGAACACCTCGTTGAACTCGGCCTCCCCGGTGATCTGCCGCAGCGGACGGACGTCGACGCCGGGGTCGGTCATGTCGCAGACGAAGTAGGTGATGCCCGCGTGCTTGGGCACGTTCGGGTCGGTGCGGGCGATGAGGATGGCCCAGCGGGCGTTGTGCGCGCCCGACGTCCACACCTTCTGCCCGTTGACCACCCAGTCGTCCCCGTCCCGGACGGCGCGGGTGCCGAGGGCCGCGAGGTCGGAGCCGGCGCCGGGCTCGCTGAAGAGCTGGCACCACACCTCCTCGCCGGTCCACAGCGGCCGCAGGTAGCGCTGCTTCTGCTCCTCCGTGCCGTACCTGAGGATCGTCGGGGCGGCCATGCCGAGCCCGATGCCGTTGCGGCGCGCGTCGTTGTCGGGGGCGCCGGCGGCCTCCAGTTCGGCGTCGACGACGGCCTGCAGGGAGCGGGGGGCGCCGAGGCCGCCGAGCCCCTCCGGGTAGTGCACCCAGGCCAGTCCCGCGTCGAAGCGGGCCCGGAGGAAGTCCAGGCGGTCGGTGGTCGCCGGCGGGTGGGCGGCCAGCAGCTCTCCGGTGCGGCTGAGCAGGTCGGCTGCGTCGGTCATACGGCGGCTCCGTTCTCCAGCGTCGGTACGACGGCCACCCGGCCGGTGGTGAGGCCGTCGGCGACCCGTTGCACGGCTGCCGCGGTCTTCTCCAGCGGCACCCGCTCGCTCACCAGGGGCCTGATGGCGCCCCGTGCGGCCAGCTCCGTGAGTTGTTCGTGGCAGTGCTGGACCAGCTTCGGGTTCTTGGTGTTGTACAGGCCCCAGTGCAGGCCGAGGATCGCGTAGTTCTTGATCAGGGCGTGGTTGAGCGCCGGACTCGGGACGGAGCCGCTGGCGAAGCCGACGACCACGATCCGGCCCTCGAAGGCGACGGCCTTGGCCGACTGGGCGTAGGCCTGGCCGCCGACCGGGTCGTAGATCACATCCGCGCCCCGGCCGCCGGTGGCCTCCTTGACCGCGGCGACGACGTCCTCGCCGCGCCGGTCGACGACGACGTCACAGCCCAGCTCCCGGGCGACGGCGGCCTTGTCGGCGCCGCCGACGACACCGATGACCGTGGCGCCGGCCGCCTTGCCGAGCTGCACGGCCGCACTGCCGACCCCGCCGGCGGCGGCGTGCACGAGCAGCGTCTCGCCGGCCTGCAGGCGGGCCCGGCGGTGCAGGCCGAACCAGCCCGTCTGATAGCCGATGTGCAGGGCCGCGGCCTCGGCGTCGTCGAGCGCCTCGGGAGCGGGGAGCAGGCCCGCGGCGTCGGCGACGGTGTACTCGGCGAAGCCGCCGTGGGGCAGGGCCGGATGGGCGATCACACGCCGGCCGTCGGGTGTCTCGCCGCAGATCTCCACGCCCGGAGTGAAGGGCAGCGGCGGCCTGACCTGGTACTGACCGCGGCAGAGCAGGGCATCCGGGAAGTTGATGTTGGCCGCCCGCACCCTCAGCAGGACCTGGCCGTCGCCGGGCGTGGGCCGCTCGGTCCGCTCCAGGCGCATCACCTCGCCCGGCTCGCCGTTCTCGTGCACTCGCCATGCCTGCATGCGCCGCCTCCACGGGACTGCGGTTCTCGGACACTGGGACAGTCGGACCGGGCCCGACCAGAGGCATACTAAGCGGTCGCTTGCCCATCCGGGAACACCGGTCGTCAGTCGTCTTCGCCGCGCCGCGACGGCCGTGCCCGTACGTGCATGCGCTCGCCCTGCGGCCCGAACAGGCTCAGGAACTCCACGGGCCCCTCCCCCGTCGAGCCGAACCAGTGCGGCACACGCGTGTCGAACTCCGCCGCCTCGCCCGCCGTGAGCACCACGTCGTGCTCGCCCAGCACCAGCCGCAGCTTCCCGGAGAGCACGTACAGCCACTCGTACCCCTCGTGGGTCCGGGGCTCCGGTTCGAGACGGCGCCGTGGTTCGAGGACCTTGAACGCCTGCAGGCCGCCCGGCTGCCTGGTCAGCGGCCAGTGGGTGCGGCCCCCGCGCACGATCGGCTTGGCCCGCACCCGGGGATCGCCCACCGGAGGGGCGCCGACCAGCTCGTCCAGAGGCACCTGATGCGCCTGTGCGATGGGCAGCAGCAGCTCCAGGCTCGGTCTGCGCAGGCCGGACTCCAGCCGTGAGAGAGTGCTCACGGAGATGCCGGTCGCCTCCGACAGTGCGGCCAGGGTCACCTCGCGATCCTTGCGGATCCGCCGCAGCCTGGGCCCCACACCGGCCAGTACGTCGTCTGTCGTCATGTCGCCATTGCAGAATCAGCAAGAATGTTTGTCAATCCGGCATGGCTGAGGCGATCGTCACCGGTGGAGGTGGTCACCGTGACCGAGAAGCATCCCAGGACCGAGCACTACGAAGCGGTCGTCGTCGGAGGCGGGGCGGCCGGGCTGTCCGCCGCGCTGGTCCTCGGCCGCGCCCGGCGACGCACGCTGGTCGTCGACGCGGGCGAGCCGCGCAACGCGCCCAGCGCGCACATGCAGGGCTTTCTGTCCCGGGACGGCATGTCACCGGCCGAATTCCTGGCCGTCGGCCGGGAGGAGATCGCACGGTACGGGGTCGGCCTGGTCCGGGACCGGGCGGTGGACGCCGTCCGCGGCGCGACCGGCGAGTTCGATGTCACCCTGGCGGGCGGCGGCACCGTCCACGCCCGGCACCTGGTCGTCGCCACCGGACTGAAGGACGAGCTCCCGGCGGTCCCGGGCGTGGCCGAGCGCTTCGGCCGGGACGTGCTGCACTGCCCGTACTGCCACGGCTGGGAGGTCCGCGACCGGGCCTTCGGCGTGCTCGCCACGAGCCCGCTGAGCGTGCACCAGGCACTGATGGTCACCCAGTGGTCCAAGGACGTGACCCTGTTCCTGCACCAGGTCGGTGAGGAGGAACTCTCCGACGACGATCTGCGCAGACTGGCCGCGGCCGGGGTCGACGTGGTGCCGGGCGAGGTGGCGGGTGTGGTCGTCGAGGCCGACCGGCTGACCGGAGTCCGGCTCGCCGGGGGCACTTCCTCCGGGGGAGGCCCGACGCACGCTCGTGAGGTGCTGTTCGTCGCCCCTCGTGCCGTGCCGCGCACCGAACTCCTGCGGCGGCTGGGCGCCGAGCTGCGCGAGACGCCCTTCGGCGCCTACCCCGTGATCGACGAGCGCGGCCTGACGACCGTCCCCGGCCTGTGGGCCGTCGGCAACGCCGGCGGCTTCACCGAACAGGTGATCAACGCGGCCAGCCGGGGCTACCGGGCCGGTGCGGCGATCAACGGCGAACTGCTGTTCACCGACCTCGACGCGGCGTTGGCGGCACGGGGCACCACGCAGGCCACCGCCCGGGCGTAGCGCCGCGGGAAGGGACCGAGCCCCACGGATGAACCGTGGGTCGCGGACGACCCGTGACGCGCACGAACCGCACTCCGAGAACAGTTCGTGCCGCCCGGGTGTGCGCCGGCGGCCCGCGGTGCACCATGGCTGCATGTTGCTCGCGCGGCTGGCGGAGGTGTCACGGGAGGTCGCGGCGACCTCGGCGCGGTCCCGGAAGACCGCGCTGCTCGCGGAGCTGTTCCGGGAGGCGGACGCCGGCGACGTGCCGATCGTCATCCCGTATCTGGCGGGACGGCTGCCGCAGGGGCGCCTCGGGGTGGGCTGGAAGGTGCTCGGCCGCCCGGTCCCCCCGGCCGCCGCGCCGTCGCTCACCGTGCGCGCGGTGGACGCCCGGCTGAGCGAGCTGGGCAAGGTGTCCGGGCCCGGCTCGCAGACGGAACGCGCCCGGATCGTCGGCGAGTTGATGGGCGCGGCCACCGAGGACGAGCAGCGCTTCCTGCGGGGCCTGCTCACCGGGGAGGTCCGGCAGGGGGCGCTGGACGCCGTCGCCGTGGAGGGGCTGGCCGCCGCGACGGGCGCACCGGCGGCGGACGTGCGGCGCGCGGTGATGCTGGCCGGGTCGCTGCAGACCGTGGCCCAGGCGCTGCTCGCGGACGGCCCGGCGGCGCTGGAGCGCTTCCGGCTCACCGTGGGCCGTCCCGTCCTGCCGATGCTCGCGCACAGCGCGTCCTCCGTGGCCGAGGCGGTGGACAAGCTGGGCGGGTGCGCCGTGGAGGAGAAACTCGACGGCATCCGGGTCCAGGTGCACCGCGACGGCGACACGGTGAGGGTCCACACCCGCACCCTGGACGACATCACCGGCCGGCTGCCCGAAGTGACCGCGGCCGCACTGGGGTTGCCGGGCGAGCGGTTCATCCTGGACGGCGAGGTCATCTCCTTCGGGTCGGACGGGCGCCCGCGCTCCTTCCAGGAGACCGCCGGGCGCGTCGGCTCCCGGCTGGACGTGGCCACGGCCGCCGAGGCGGTCCCCGTCTGGCCGGTCTTCTTCGACGCGCTGTCGGTGGGCGACCGGGACCTGCTCGACCTGCCGTTCAGCGAGCGGCACGCCGAGCTGGCACGGCTGGTCCCGGAGCCCATACGGGTGAGACGTACCGTCGTGTCCGGGTCGCAGGAGGTCGGGGCGGCCGAGGACTTCCTCGCCCGGACCCTGGAGCGCGGTCACGAGGGCGTGGTCGTCAAGGCGCTCGACGCCCCCTACAGCGCGGGCCGCCGCGGCGCGTCCTGGCTGAAGGTCAAACCCGTCCACACCCTCGACCTGGTGGTCCTGGCCGCGGAGTGGGGGCACGGCCGCCGCACCGGCAGGCTCTCCAACCTCCACCTCGGCGCCCGTACCGCCGACGGCTCCTTCGCCATGCTCGGCAAGACCTTCAAGGGCATGACGGACGCGATGCTGGCCTGGCAGACCGAGCGGCTGCGGGAGCTGGCCGTGGAGGAGAAGGGCTGGGGGGTGCGCGTGCGGCCCGAGCTGGTCGTCGAGATCGCCTACGACGGCCTCCAGCGGTCCACGCGCTACCCCGCGGGCGTCACCCTCCGCTTCGCCCGGGTCGTGCGCTACCGCGAGGACAAGCGCCCCGAGGAGGCGGACACCGTGGAGACGCTGCTGGCCGCGCACCCGGGGGTCGCGCCGTGAGCGACCGTCGGGGCGGGCACAGTGCCGGCCTGCTGCTGTTCCGGCGCACCGGCGACGGCACCGCCGGCCTGGAGGTCCTGCTCGGGCACATGGGTGGCCCGTTCTGGGCCCGGCGTGAGGCGGGGGCCTGGACCGTGCCCAAGGGCGAGTACGAGCCGGACGAGCCCGCCTGGGAGGCCGCCCGCCGCGAGTTCCGGGAGGAGCTGGGGCTGGAGCCGCCCGAGGGCGAGGCCCTGCCGCTCGGCGAGGTCCGGCAGAAGAACGGCAAGATCGTGACCGTCTGGGCGGTCGAGGCCGATCTCGATCCGGCGACGGTGGCCCCCGGCACGTTCCTGATGGAGTGGCCGCCGCGCTCCGGGCGGACCCAGGAGTTCCCGGAACTCGACCGTGTCGCGTGGCTGGGCCTGGACCGGGCCCGCGAGGTGATCGTGACCGCCCAGGCCGCGTTTCTCGACCGGCTGGCGGAGCACTCGCTCTGACGAGGCACTACGCGTTGCGGTGGCCACCGCCGCGCGGGAAGGTCGAAGCACAGCGCTCCCAGGGAGGTCAGTCATGTCCATCGCCACGGTGAACCCGGCCACCGGCGAGACGCTCAAGACGTACGAGGCCATGGACGAGGAGGAGATCGAGCGCCGGCTCCAGCTCGCGGAGGCCACCTTCCGTACCTACCGGACGACGGCCTTCGACGAGCGCGCCCGCCTGACCCGCGCGGCCGCCGACCTCCTCGTCGAGGACCAGCAGGACGTGGCCCGGATGATGACCACCGAGATGGGCAAGCCGGTCCGGCAGGCCCGCGCGGAGGCCGTGAAGTGCGCCAAGGCGCTGCGCTGGTACGCCGACCACGCCGAGGAACTGCTCGCCGACGAGAAACCGTCCGACGCCGACGTGAAGGACTCCGGCGCCACCGAGGTCCGGGTGCGCTACCGGCCGCTGGGGCCCGTGCTCGCGGTGATGCCGTGGAACTTCCCGCTCTGGCAGGTGATCCGTTTCGCCGCGCCCGCGCTGATGGCGGGCAACGTCGGACTGCTCAAACACGCCTCGAACGTGCCGCAGACCGCCTTGTACCTGGAGGACCTTTTTCACCGGGCCGGCTTTCCCGAGGGCTGCTTCCAGACCCTGCTGATCCCCTCTCGCGCGGTCGACGACATCCTGCACGACGAGCGGATCAAGGCCGCCACCCTCACCGGCAGCGAGCCCGCGGGCCGGGCCGTGGCGTCCACCGCCGGTGAGATGATCAAGAAGACGGTGCTGGAGCTGGGCGGCAGCGACCCGTTCGTGGTCATGCCCTCCGCCGACCTCGCCCGGGCCGCCGAGGTCGCGGTGACCGCGCGGTGCCAGAACAACGGGCAGTCGTGCATCGCCGCCAAACGGTTCATCGTGCACACCGACGTCTACGACGCCTTCGCCGCACGCTTCGTCCGGGGCATGCAGGCGCTGAAGATGGACGACCCGTTGCACGAGGAGACCCAGATCGGGCCGCTGTCCAGCGAGCAGGCCCGCAAGGACCTGGAGGAACTGGTCGACGACGCGGTGCGCGGCGGCGCGACGGTGCTGTGCGGCGGCAAACGCCCCGACGGGCCCGGCTGGTACTACCCGCCGACGGTCCTCGCCGGCATCACCCGGGAGATGCGGATCCACCGGGAGGAGGCCTTCGGCCCGGTGGCCACCCTCTACCGCGCGGCCGATCCGGACGAGGCCGTACTGATCGCGAACGACTCACTGTTCGGACTGAGTTCGAACGTGTGGACGCACGACGAGGCCGAGATCGACCGGTTCACCCGGGATCTGGAGGCGGGCAGCGTCTACGTCAACGGGATGACCGCCTCCCATCCGGCCTTCCCCTTCGGCGGGGTGAAGCGGTCGGGGTACGGCCGTGAGCTGTCCGGGCACGGAATCCGCGAGTTCTGCAACATCACCACGGTATGGCACGGAGCGTGAACGTTCCGCGGCTACGATCCCTCGTGTGAACCGCGAAGTGACTCTCCCTCTGATCGTCGACGACCGCGGTACCTTGCAGGTGGCCGCGGCCGATGTGAGCAAGCTGCTGCGGACGGTGGGCGGCCGGTGGCTGCGCCTGGTCGAGGCCGGGCAGGAGGGTCTCGACGAGGACACGGTGGCCGCGCTGACCATCGAACTCGCCAAACTGGCCGACCGGATCGACGTGGCCTGCATCGCGCACAGCAGCGGAGCGGCCTCCGGATAGGCACCGCGCGGGACCCGACGAGCGCACCGCTCCGCGCCACGGGGCCGCGGCCGCTTCCTCCTCCCCCCCGCCGTCGGCCGCTTCCTCCACCCGCGCCGTCTCCCGCACGGAAGACCGCGCCCCCCTACGACCGCGCCACCGCCGCTTCGTCGCCTCCCGACCGCCCAGCCGTCGCTTCGTCGCCCCCCGAACGCCGCACCGCCGTCCCGCCTCCGCGCCTGGCGCGGCGCGCGCGCCCTCGCACTCCGTGCCTTGTGCCGCCCATGGCGGAGTCCCAACGAAGCGCGCCCACCGTACCCGGACGCCCAAGCCCCTGATCTGCGCTTCTCTCCTGGTCGCCGCCCTCCCGCGCACGGCCGGCCGGACGGTCCGGGGCACCGCGGCCCCGTTCCGTCATCGCCGGATTGGAGTAGTCCGGCGAGAGATCGTCGCTCTCCCGGGTGATCGTGGGTGGACCACCCTTCTGGGTGCACCACCCTCTGACCGGGGGGCTACCGGCCTTCCGGAAGGCGAAAGCAGGCACGGATCATGGCGACTTTGTGCAGGCCCTCGGTGTCCGTTCCAGAACACGTGATCACCATGGAGGAAACGCTGGAGCTCGCGCGTTCCCGTCACGCGGACCACCCGCAACTCCCGCTGGCCCTCCGGCTGATCGAGAACACCGGTGTGCACACCCGGCACATCGTCCAGCCCATCGAGGAGACCCTGAAGCACCCGGGCTTCGAAGAGCGCAACAAGCTCTACGAGCACGAGGCGAAGGCCCGGGTCCCCGCGGTCATCCAGCGAGCGCTCGACGACGCCGAACTCCTGACCACCGACATCGACGTCATCATCTACGTCTCGTGCACGGGCTTCATGATGCCCTCGCTGACGGCGTGGCTGATCAACGAGATGGACTTCGGCTCCACCACCCGCCAGCTGCCCATAGCCCAGCTGGGCTGTGCGGCGGGCGGCGCCGCGATCAACCGGGCCCACGACTTCTGTTCCGCCTACCCGGACGCCAACGCGCTCATCGTGGCCTGCGAGTTCTGCTCGCTGTGCTACCAGCCGACCGACCTCGGCGTCGGCTCGCTGCTGTCCAACGGCCTGTTCGGCGACGGCATAGCCGCCGCCGTGGTCCGCGGCACCGGCGGCACCGGTGTCCGGCTGGAGCGCAACGGTTCGTACCTGATCCCCAAGACGGAGGACTGGATCGCGTACGACGTCCGGGAGACCGGTTTCCACTTCCTGCTGGACAAGCGGGTGCCGACGACGATGGAGCCGCTCGCCCCGGCCCTCCAGGACCTGGCCGCCATGCACGGCTGGGACGCGACCGACCTGGACTTCTACATCATCCACGCGGGGGGCCCGCGCATCCTCGACGACCTCAGCAAGTTCCTGCACGTCGAGCCGTACGCGTTCCGGTTCAGCCGGGCCACGCTCACCGAGTACGGCAACATCGCGAGCGCGGTCGTGCTGGACGCGCTGCGCCGTCTGTTCGACGAGGGCGGCGTCGAGGACCGCGCACGCGGGCTGCTGGCCGGGTTCGGGCCCGGCATCACCGCGGAGATGTCCGTCGGCAGCTGGCAGAACGGGGGCCGGTCATGACCGACACCGCCGACGTGACCGGGGCCCCCGACGTGACCGGGGTGACCGAGCCGACCGGGGCGCTGGAGGCTTCAGGGGTGGCCGGGGCGACCTCGGCCACCGCGGTGGCCGGCCCGGCCGGGGCGAGCGAGGCGACGCTCTCCGAGACGCTGACCCTGACCGAGACGCTCACCACCACCGAGACGCTCAGCCCCGCCGAGCCCCTGCCCCTCACCGAACCCCTGCCCTCCACAGAGCCCCTCCCCGTCACCGAACCCCCACCGGTCACCCAGCCGCCTCCGCTCACCGAACCGTCCCCCGTCACCGAGCCCGCCCCCGGGTCCTTCCCCCCGATCCGGCACTGGCCGGCGTTCGACCTGCCCGGAGTCGACTTCGACCCGGTGCTGGCCGACCTGATGGAGGAGGGCCCGGTCACCCGCATCGAGCTGCCCAACGGCGAGGGCTGGGCATGGCTGGTGACCCGCATGGACGATGTGCGGCTGGTCACCAACGACCCCCGGTTCAGCCGGGAGGCGGTCATGGACCGGCAGGTCACCCGGCTCGCCCCGCACTTCATCCCGAGCCGTGGCGCGGTGGGCTTCCTCGACCCGCCCTACCAGACCTGGTTGCGCCGCTCGGTCGCTCCCGCGCTCACCGCGCGCGGTGTCGAGCGGATGCTCGACGAGCTGCTCGACGAGCTGCTCGCGGCCGGCCCGCCCGCCGACCTCACCAGCGCTGTGCTCAGCCCGTTCCCGATCGCGGTGATCTGCGAGCTGATGGGTGTGCCGACCGCCGACCGGCAGAGCATGCACACCTGGACCCAGCTGATCCTGTCCTCCTCGCACGGCGCCGACGTCAGCGAGCGGGCCAAGGAGGAGATGGGCGCGTACTTCACCGAGCTGATCGACGCGCGCGCGGAGAGCGCCACCGGGGACGTGGCCTCGCTGCTCGGCGCCGCCGTCGAGCGCCGTGAGATCTCCCTCGCGGAGGCCGTGGGTCTCGCGGTGCTGCTCCAGATGGGCGGCGAGGCGTTCACCAACAACAGCGGGCAGATGTTCTACATCCTGCTGACCCGGCCCGAGCTGGCCGACCAGCTGCGCGCCCGGCCGGAGATCCGTCCGCAGGCCATCGACGAACTGCTGCGCTACATCCCGCACCGCAACGCGGTCGGACTGTCGCGGATCGCACAGGAGGACGTGGAGATCAAGGGAGTGCGGATCCGGGCGGGCGACGCGGTCTACGTGTCGTACCTGGCCGCCAACCGTGACCCGGACGTGTTCCCGGACCCGGAGCGGATCGACTTCTCGCGCAGCCCGAACCCCCATGTGGCGTTCGGCTTCGGCCCGCACTACTGCCCGGGCGGCCAACTGGCCAGGATGGAGGCGCAGCTGCTGGTCGACGCCCTCCTCGACCGGCTGCCGGGGCTGCGGCTGGCGGTGCCGCCGGATCAGGTGCCCTTCCGCAAGAGCGCGTTGATCCGCGGGCCCGAAGCCCTGCCCGTGACGTGGTGAGCTGAGATGACGGCGACGAACGAGCCCTACTTCACCACGGTCGTGGACGGCCGAACCCCGGCGTCGGACGAGGATGCCCCGCCCGCCGAGAACGAAGGGCTGCTGGTACCGCCGGGCCACGGCCGGGTCGTCCAGACCCCCGCCCAACGCGTGACGTTCAAGGTGACCGGCTCGCACTCCCGGACGGCCTCCACCTTCGAGGTGGAGGTCCCGCCGGGCTTCGACGTGGGCGCCCATGTGCACACGCGCAGCGAGGAGTTGTTCTACGTGCTGGAGGGCGAGGTGGACGTGCTCGCCTTCGAGCCGCGGATCCGGACCCCCGACCGCTGGCAGAAGTGGGAGTCCCCGTCCGGCAAGCGGGTCGTGCGGGCGACGCCGGGCACGGTCATCGTGGTGCCCCCGGGCTGCCCGCACGCGTTCGCCAACCCCACGGAGACCCCGGCGAAGATGTTCTTCCAGGCCTCGCCGCCCCCGGACCACGAGCGGTACTTCGAGGAGCTGCTGGAGATCCTGGGCACCAAAGGCCCCCCGGACCATGAGGCCATCGAAGACCTGCGCCGACGCTACGACATCGAACAACTGACACCGCTGAGGCACCGCTGAGCCGCCGGGCCCTGTCGGCGCACGTCCGTGCGGCCCGCCCTTCGGGCGGAGGACGGGAATGTGACGACAGGGCCTAGCGGATCGGCATGCCGGAGATCGTGCGGGCGATGACCAGTCGCTGGATCTCGCTGGTGCCTTCGAAGATGGTGTAGATCGCCGCGTCGCGGTGCATGCGCTCCACCGGGTACTCGCGGGTGTACCCGTTGCCGCCGAGGATCTGGATGGCCTGGGCGGTGACCTTCTTGGCCGTCTCGCTGGCGAACAGCTTGGACATGGAGCCCTCGGCGGCCGTGAAGGGCTTGCCGTTGACCGCCATCCAGGAGGCGCGCCAGACCAGCAGCCGGGCCGCGTCGATCTGGGTGCGCATGTCGGCGAGCTGGAAGGCGACGCCCTGGTTGTCGATGATCGGCCGGCCGAACTGCTCACGCGTCCCGGCGTAGTCGAGGGCGACCTCGTAGGCGGCGCGGGCGGTGCCCACGGCCATGGCGCCGACGGCCGGGCGAGAGGCCTCGAAGGTGGCCATGGCGGCGTTCTTCACGCGCTCGCCGCCCTTCTTGGCCTTCTCCCGGGCGCGGGCGAGACGCTCGTCCAGCTTCTCCTTGCCGCCCAGCAGGCAGGAGCCGGGGACGCGCACGTCGTCGAGGATCACCTCGGCGGTGTGGGAGGCGCGGATGCCGTGCTTCTTGAACTTCTGGCCCTGGGCGAGGCCCGGTGTGTTCGGCGGGACGATGAAGGAGGCATGGCCCTTGGACCCCAGTTCCGGGTCGACGGAGGCGACGACCACGTGCACGTTGGCGATGCCGCCGTTGGTCGCCCAGGTCTTGGTGCCGTTGATCACCCACTCGTCCTTGGCCTCGTCGTACACCGCGCGGGTGCGCAGGGAGGCGACATCGGAGCCGGCGTCGGGCTCGGAGGAGCAGAAGGCGGCGACCTTCACGTCGTTCGGGTCGCCGTACATCTGGGGGATCCAGGTGCCGATCTGCTCCTCGGTGCCGTTGGCGAGGACGCCCACCGCGGCCAGGCCGGTGCCGACGATGGACAGGGCGATGCCCGCGTCGCCCCAGAACAGCTCCTCCATGGCCATGGGGATGCCGAGGCCCGTGGAGTCGAAGTACTGCTGGGCGTAGAAGTCGAGGGAGTAGATGCCGACCTTGGCGGCCTCCTGGATGACCGGCCAGGGAGTCTCCTCACGCTCGTCCCATTCGGCGGCCGCGGGCCGGATCACATCGGCGGCGAAGCCGTGCAGCCAGTCCCGGACCTCCTTCTGTTCGTCGTTGAGCTCCATGGTGAACTCGGCCATGTCCCCTCCAGTGCCACACCTGCGTGTTACTTACGGTAACCCTACTTTGTTACCGACCGGTAGGGAAAGTCAAATCCGCTGTCCGCCGTCGGCAGCCCGTTCGATGTCCCGGGGCCGGTGAGTGTTAGTTTGCGCAGGCGTCACCGAATCAGCACGGGTGGGGAGAGCTCATGGACACCACACAGCGGACCGAACAGCAGCGGTCCGCCGACCGCCGACGGCGCGAGCTGCTGGAGGCCGCCGACCGGGTGGTGCTGCGCGACGGCCCGCAGGCCTCGATGAACGCCATCGCCGCCGAGGCCGGCATCACCAAGCCGATCCTCTACCGCCACTTCGGCGACAAGGGCGGCCTGTACGCCGCTCTCGCCAAGCGGCACACCGACGCCCTGCTCGACTCGCTGCGGGCCGCTCTGGACGCCCCCGCCGACCGGCGCGAACGAGTGGAGTCGACGCTGGACACCTATCTGGCGGCCATCGAGGCCCGCCCGCAGGTGTACCGCTTCCTGATGCATCCGGCGGAGGGTGGCCAGGGCGGCGACCAGGGCTTCGACGTCGGCAAGCACTCCGCCCCGCTGCTGCGCCGCATGGGCGAGGAGCTGGCCCAGGTCATCGAGGAGCGCCTGGACCTCGGCCCGAACAGCCAGCAGCTGGCGCGGGTATGGGGCCACGGCATCGTCGGCATGATGCACGCGGCCGGGGACTGGTGGCTGGGCGAGCGCCCCTGCTCCCGCGCGGAACTGGTCCGCAGCCTGGCCGACCTCCTCTGGGGCCGCCTCGCGGCGGCCGGGGACCGGATGGGCGGCCCGGGATTCTGAGCCCGGACCTCCCGCGTTGTCTCAGCGCCCGGGCCTTCCGCCACCGACCCGGTCGCGGTGCCAGGGCGCCCTCGCCGCCTGCCTGAGCAGCCTGCGCCGGCGCCACCCCGTCAGGCGGTCCGGGTACAGGCCGCCGTCCAGGTGATCGCACTCGTGCTGAAGACAGCGCGCGAAGAACCCCGTCCCCTGCACGGTGACCGGCTCTCCTGTCGCCGTGAAGCCCTCGACGACCGCCTCGTCGTACCGCTCGGTGCCCGCCTCCAGGCCCGGCAGGGACAGACAGCCCTCCGGGCCGCGGAGCACCACGCCGCCGGTCTTCACCAGGCGTGGGTTGACCACGTGCCCGAGGTGACGTACGTCCTCGTCGTCGGGGCAGTCGTAGACGAACACCCGGAGCGACTCCCCCACCTGGTTCGCGGCCAGGCCGACGCCACGGGCGGCGTACATCGTGGCGAAGAGGTCCTCCACGAGCCGCGACAGTGCGGGACCGAAGCCGGTGATCTCACGGCAGGGCGCGTGCAGCACGGGGTCCGAGAGCAGGCTGAGGGGCCGGACGCGCCCGCGGGCGCCCGGGATCGAGCGGTGTGGCATGGCGGCAAGGGTACGGTCCTGTCGTCACGCGCGAAGGGCGCGCGTGCGTCGCGACGGTGCCGGGGTTCGGGAGTGCGAACCGATCTCGATAGGCTGAGGTCCACACCACGTTGCCGGATGGCTCAGGCGCGGCGCGTACGCAAGGAGGATCGAGGACGGATGGCAGGCAACTCGGACCCGCTCACGCCGCGGGCCAAGCTGGCCGTGACCGCGGGCAAGGCGGTCGCGGCGGCATCGCGTGCCGCGGGGCGCGGCAGCGGTTCGGTGATCGGCGGTCGGGTGGCCCTCAAGCTCGACCCCGAGCTGCTCGGCCGGCTCGCCCAGAACCTGGACGTCGTCCTGGTCTCGGCGACCAACGGCAAGACCACCACCACACGGCTCATCGCCGAGGCGCTGCGGGCCGCGGGCCCGGTCGTCTCCAACGCCCTCGGCGCCAACATGCCGGCCGGCATCACCTCCGCGCTGGCGGGCGGCTCGGACGCCAAGTTCGGCGTGATAGAGGTCGACGAGAAGTACCTCGCGGGTGTGGCCCGCGACACCGGCCCCAAGTGCATCGCGCTGCTCAACCTGTCCCGCGACCAGCTGGACCGGGCCGCCGAGACCCGGATGCTCGCCGAGAACTGGCGTGAGGGCCTGGCCGGCTCCAAGGCCGTGATCGTCGCCAACTGCGACGACCCGCTGGTGGTGTGGGCCGCGTCCTCCTCGCCCAACGTGATCTGGGTCGCCGCCGGCCAGATGTGGAAGGACGACGCCTGGTCGTGCCCGTCCTGCGGCGGCGTGATGCAGCGCCCCGGCGACGACTGGTTCTGCGGGGAGTGCGGCTTCCGCCGGCCCACCCCGAGCTGGGCGCTCTCCGGCGACCACGTGCTGGACCCGCACGGCTCGGCCTGGCCGATCCACCTTCAGCTGCCGGGCCGCGCGAACAAGGCCAACGCCGCCTCCTCCGCGGCCGTCGCCGCCGTCTTCGGGGTGCCGCCGCAGGTCGCCCTGGAGCGGATGTACCAGGTGCAGGCGGTCGCCGGACGCTACGACGTGGTGCAGTTCCAGGGCCGCGACCTGCGCCTGCTGCTGGCGAAGAACCCGGCCGGCTGGCTGGAGACGTTCTCGCTGATCGACCCGCCGCCCACCCCGGTCATCCTGTCGGTGAACGCGCGCGGCGCCGACGGCACGGACACCTCCTGGCTGTGGGACGTCGACTACACGCGCCTGACCGGCCACCCGCTCTTCGTGATCGGTGACCGGAAGCTGGACCTCGCGGTGCGCCTGGAGGTCGCGGGCCAGCACTTCCAGGTCTGCGAGAACCTCGACCAGGCCGTGCAGCAGGCCCCGCCGGGCCGGATCGAGGTCATCGCCAACTACACCGCGTTCCAGGACCTGCGCCGCCGCGTCGGCAACTGACCAGGAGGACGACCACTTCATGAGCGACAACCAACTGCGGCTGGTGTGGATCTACCCGGACCTGCTGAGCACCTACGGCGACCAGGGCAACGCGCTCGTCGTGGAACGCCGGGCCCGGCAGCGCGGCCTGGACGTGGCCCGCCTCGACGTGCGCAGCGACCAGCCGATCCCCACCTCCGGCGACATCTACCTGATCGGCGGCGGCGAGGACCGGCCGCAGCGGTTGGCGGCGGAGCGGCTGCGCCGCGACGGGCACCTGTACCAGGCCGTGCAGAACGGGGCGATCGTGTTTTCCGTCTGCGCCGGGTACCAGATCCTCGGCCACGAGTTCGTGAATGACCTCGGCCAGCGCGAGCCGGGCCTGGGGCTGCTCGACGTGGTCTCCACGCGCGGTGAGGGCGAGCGGTGCGTCGGCGACGTGCTCGCGGACATCGACCCGCGTCTCGGCCTGCCTCAGCTGACCGGCTTCGAGAACCACCAGGGCGTCACCCACCTCGGCCCGACCGCCCGCCCCTTCGCGCAGGTCCACATCGGCAAGGGCAACGGCACGGGCGACGGCACGGAGGGCGCGTACAACGACACCGTCTTCGGCACGTACATGCACGGACCGGTGCTGGCCCGCAACCCGCAGATCGCGGACCTGCTGCTGAAGCTGGCGCTCGACGTCAACGCGCTGCCGCCGGTCGACGACCGCTGGTACGAGGCCCTGCGCGGCGAGCGCATCGCGGCCGCGCAGCAGCCCGCGTAGGAACGGCGGCCCCGCCGGCCCAGCCGCGCGGCCGGCTCGCGCGACGCGGCCACGCCGCCTGCCCGCGCGAGGCCGGCCGTCCAGCGGCATGTGCGCCTCCGGGAAACCGCCTCGGCGCGCGTCCGGGGGCGCGCGGAAACGGTCCTTCCGCGGCTCGCGCGACCTCGCGGGCACCGGCCCGTCAGCACGGCGCGATCAGCCCGTCTGACGGGCCGTCCGCACAGGTGAGCGGCCCCGTCCAGCAGGCGGACGCTCGGTTCGGACCTGCCCCCTGGTGCCGCTAGGGTGGCGGGGATCGAGCCGGACAGCGCGGTCCGGTCCCATGCCCAGGTGGAGAAGGTTGTTCGGGCTATGCGCATTGGTGTCCTCACGTCCGGCGGCGACTGCCCCGGCCTGAACGCCGTCATCCGGTCGGTCGTGCACCGCGCCGTCGCCGACCACGGCGACGAGGTCATCGGCTTCCGGGACGGCTGGAAGGGCCTCCTGGAGTGCGACTACCTCAAGCTCGACCTCGACGCGGTCGGCGGCATCCTGGCCCGCGGCGGCACCATCCTCGGTTCCTCCCGCGTCCGCCCCGAGCACCTGCGGGACGGTGTGGAGCGGGCCAGGGGTCACGTCCAGGAGCTCGGACTGGACGCGATCATCCCGATCGGCGGCGAGGGCACCCTCAAGGCGGCCCGGCTGCTCTCCGACAACGGGCTGCCCATCGTCGGCGTGCCGAAGACCATCGACAACGACATCTCGGTGACCGACGTCACCTTCGGCTTCGACACCGCCGTGACCGTCGCCACCGAGGCGCTGGACCGGCTGAAGACCACCGCCGAGTCCCACCAGCGGGTGCTGATCGTCGAGGTCATGGGACGCCACACCGGCTGGATCGCGCTCCAGTCCGGCATGGCGGCCGGCGCCCACGCCGTCGTGGTTCCCGAGCGGCCCTTCGACATCGAGGAACTGACGAAGAAGGTCGGCGAGCGGTTCTCGGCGGGCAAGCGGTTCGCGATCGTCGTCGCCGCGGAGGGCGCCAAGCCGCTGCCCGGCACCATGGACTTCGACGAGGGCGGCAAGGACATCTACGGCCACGAGCGGTTCGCGGGCATCGCCCGGCAGCTCTCCCTGGAGCTGGAGCACCGCCTGGGCAAGGAGGCCCGGCCGGTCATCCTCGGGCACGTGCAGCGCGGCGGCACGCCGACGGCGTACGACCGGGTGCTGGCCACCCGGTTCGGCTGGCACGCCGTGGAGGCCGTGCACCGCGGGGAGTTCGGCCGGATGACCGCGCTGCGCGGCACGGACATCGTGATGGTCTCGCTGGCCGAGGCGGTGGAGACCCTCAAGACGGTTCCCGCCGACCGGTACGCCGAGGCGGAGTGCGTGCTGTAGCTCACACACGGCACACGCGGACTCGCACCGCCCCCGGTCGCCGTCGCGGCCGGGGGCGGTTCTAGTCTGGTGCGGACAGACAGCTGCGGACAGACAGCGGCGGACACGCACAGCTGCGGTCAGACAGCGCACAACCCCCACGAATCAGGAGCCGGCGGATGGATCACAGCGGGCATGGCATGACCATGGACCTGCCGCCGTTCACCCTGGGCCGCGGCCTCGAGTGGTCCGCCGACCCGTTCTTCCTCGTCGCCTGTCTGCTCGGGCTCGGCCTGTACGGCTGGGGCGTGGTGCGGCTGCGCCGGCGCGGCGACACCTGGCCGGTGGGCCGTACCGTCGCGTACGTCATCGGCGTGCTGACCGTGGCGCTCACGATGTGCACCGGGCTGAACGACTACGGCATGGTCATGTTCAGCGTGCACATGGTGCAGCACATGGTCATCAGCATGCTGTCGCCGATCCTGATCCTGCTCGGTGCCCCGATCACCCTGGCGCTGCGCGCCCTGCCGGTGGCGGGGCGGGGCCGCAAGGGGCCGCGCGAAATGCTGCTGGCCCTGCTGCACAGCCGCTACGTCCAGGTCGTCACGCACCCCGCGTTCACCATCCCGCTGTTCATCGCGAGCCTGTACGCGCTGTACTTCACACCGCTGTTCGACCTTTTGATGGGGTCGAGGACCGGGCACATCGCGATGATGGTGCACTTCCTCGCGGTCGGCCTGGCGTTCTTCTGGCCGATCATGGGCGTCGACCCTGGTCCGAACCGGCCCGGCTATCTGATGCGGATGCTGGAGCTCTTCGCCGGCATGCCGTTCCACGCGTTCTTCGGCATCGCGCTGATGATGGGCTCCACGCCCATGGTGGACACCTTCCGGCATCCGCCGGCCTCCCTCGGCATCGACGCGCTGTCCGACCAGTCCGCGGCCGGCGGCATCGCCTGGGCCTTCAGCGAGGTCCCCTCGGTCCTGGTGCTGCTGGCGCTGCTGTTCCAGTGGTACCGCTCCGAGCAGCGGCAGGCCAAGCGCAAGGACCGGGCCGCGGACCGGGACGGCGACAAGGAACTCGAGGCGTACAACGCCTATCTGGCCTCCCTCCAGGCGCGCGGTAACTGACCACCCGGAGGGGATCCTCCTGGAGTCCGTCCCCCTTCTCCGCATTCCGCCGCACCCCCACCGCTCGAACGGCGGAACCGGGGCACCATGGAGGGGAGACGGACCACGAGGAGGGTGTCGCGATGCCCGGTTCGACGGACGGTTCCACGAAGACGATGGGGGCGCTCACCATAGGCGCCCTGGTCGCCGTGACGGCCTACTCGGTGGCGCTCGGCGGCAACGGCTGGCTGTGGTTCGGGTGGGTCGTGCTGGGCCTGATCACCCTCGCCATGGTGGTCACCCACGGCAGCGCCTGAGCCCCCGGGCGGCGGAACTCCGGTCACCGCAGGCATCGGGACCGGACCGCAGGGCCGTGTTCCTCAGTCGGCGAGCTGCCCGATCCGTCCCGAGGAATGCACGCCCGGCTGGTACTTCGGCAGCCGGACGGTGATCTTCATGCCCGCGCCCGGCGCGGTCTCGATGACCAGACCGTGACCGTCGCCGTAGACCTGGCGGAGCCGGTCGTCGACGTTGGACAGCCCGATGCCCCCGGAGGGGCTGTCCTCGCCGGCGAGGATGCGGCGCAGGAGCTCGGGGTCCATGCCGGCGCCGTCGTCCTCGATGACGACGAGCGCCTCGGCTCCCGCGTCCTGGGCGGTGATGCGGATCCGGCAGGTGCCGGCCTTGCCTTCCAGGCCGTGCTTGACGGCGTTCTCCACCAGCGGCTGCAGGCACAGGAAGGGCAGGGTGACCGGGAGCACCTCGGGGGCGATCTGGAGGGTGACGGCCAGACGGTCGCCGAAACGGGCCCGCACCAGCGCCAGGTAGTGCTCGATGGCGTGGAGCTCGTCGGCCAGGGTGGTGAAGTCGCCGTGCCGCCGGAACGAGTAGCGGGTGAAGTCGGCGAACTCCAGCAGCAGCTCGCGGGCGCGCTCGGGGTCGGTGCGGACGAACGAGGCGATCACCGCGAGCGAGTTGAAGATGAAGTGCGGGGAGATCTGCGCCCGCAGCGCCTTGATCTCGGCCTCGATGAGCCGGGTGCGCGACCGGTCGAGCTCGGCGAGCTCCAACTGGACGGAGACGAACCGGGCGACCTCGGCGGCGGCACGGACCAGGACGGCGGACTCCCGGGGCGCGCAGGCGACCAGGGCGCCGTGCACACGGTCGTCCACGGTGAGCGGGGCGACGACGGCCCAGCGCACCGGGCAGTCCGGGGTCCGGCAGGTCAGGCGGAAGGCCTCGCCGCGGCCGGTGTCCAGCGGCCCGGTGAGCCGGTCCATGATCTCGCCGCGGTGGTGGGCGCCGATCCCGTCCCAGGCCAGCACCTGGGTGTCGTCGGCGAGGCAGAGGGCGTCGGTGCCGAGCAGGGAGCGCAGCCGGCGGGCCGACCTGCGGGCGGTCTCCTCGGTCAGCCCGGCCCGCAACGGGGGCGCGGCCAGGGATGCGGTGTGCAGGGTCTGGAAGGTGGCGTGTTCGACGGGGGTGCCGAGCCCGCCGAGGCGCGGCGGCCGCGAGGTGTGCCGGCCGAGCCAGAACCCGGCGCCCAGCAGCGGCAGGACGGCCACGCACAGTCCGGCGAGGAAACCGCTCACGCCTGCACCTCCGCCCTCAGCTGCTCGGGCAGGTGGAAGCGCGCGAGGACCGCGGCCGTACCGGCGGGGACGCGCCCCGGGGTGGCCAGGGACACCAGCACCATGGTGAGGAAACCCAGGGGCACCGACCACAGCGCGGGCCAGGCGAGCAGGGAGCGCAGCGGGCCGCCGCCGGGGAGGCCGGCCATGGTCACGGCGACGGCGACGAGCGCGGCGCCGCCGCCGGTCAGCATGCCGGCGGCGGCGCCGGGCGGGGTGAGCCGCCGCCACCAGATACCGAGGACGAGCAGCGGGCAGAAAGACGAGGCGGACACGGCGAAGGCGAGCCCGACCGCGTCGGCCACGGGCAGTCCGCCGACCAGCACGCTCGCGGCCAGCGGCACGGCCATCGCGAGCACCGTGCCCAGCCGGAAGTGCCGTACGCCGCGGGCGGGCAGCGGACCGCGCGAGGGCAGCACGTCCTGGGTGAGCACCCCGGCCACCGCCATCGTCAGGCCGGAGGCGGTGGACAGGAACGCGGCGAAGGCACCGCCCGCCACCAGCGCGCCCAGCAGGTCGCCGCCGAGGCCGCCGATCATCCGGTCGGGCAGCAGCAGGACGGCGGCGTCCGCGTTGCCGGTGATCGTCAGCTCCGGGGCGTAGATCCGGCCCAGGGCGCCGTAGAGGGGAGGCAGCAGGTAGAAGCCGCCGATCAGGCCGAGGACGGCGACCGTGGTGCGGCGGGCGGCGACGCCGTGTGGGCTGGTGTAGAAGCGGACGACGACGTGAGGCAGGCCCATGGTGCCGAGGAAGGTGGCGACGATGAGGCCGTAGGTGGCGTACAGCGGGCGGTCCTCGCGGCCCCCGGTGAGCGGGGTGGACATGCCGCCGGTGTCCTTCCGGGCGGCCTCGGGGACGGCGGTTCCCGCGGCGAAGGTCAGCCGGGTGCCGCGCTCGAGGCGGTGGGTGCCGACGGCCAGGGTCACCTCCCGGTCGTGGTGGGCGCGGCCGTCGACGGTGCCGGCGACGGTGACGGTGAGCGGACGCTCCAGCCGCAGGTCGAGGGTGCCGTCGACACGGACGGTGCGCCGCTCGCGGAAGGCGGGCGGCTCGTCGAAGGCGTGGCGCGGGGCGCCGTCGCCCTGCCAGGCGAGGACGAGGAAGAGCGCGGGGACCAGCAGGGCGGTCAGCTTCAGCCAGTACTGGAAGGCCTGGACGAAGGTGACGCTGCGCATGCCGCCCGCGGCGACCGTGGCCACCACGACGGCGGCCACGACGACGCCGCCGAGGGCGTTCGGCGCGCCGGTGAACACCGCCAGGGTCAGCCCGGCGCCCTGGAGTTGCGGCAGCAGGTACAGCCAGCCGACACCGACCACGAAGGCGCCCGCGAGCCGGCGCACGCCCTGTGAGCCGAGCCGGGCCTCGGCGAAGTCGGGCAGCGTATAGGCGCCGGAGCGGCGCAGCGGGGCGGCGACGAACAGGAGCAGGACGAGATAGCCGGCGGTGTAGCCGACCGGGTACCAGAGCATGTCGGGGCCCTGGACCAGGACCAGGCCCGCGATGCCGAGGAAGGAAGCGGCGGAGAGGTATTCGCCGCTGATGGCGGCCGCGTTCAGGCGAGGGCCGACGGTGCGGGAGGCGACGTAGAAGTCCGACGTCGTCCGGGACACGTGCAGTCCGAACGCGCCGACCAGGACGGTGGCCACGACGACGAGGGCCACGGCGGGGACGGTGTAGGCGGAGTTCACGGTCGCGCGTCCTCAGCGGTCCTCGACGAGCCGGACGAAGTCGCGTTCGTTGCGTTCGGCACGGCGCACGTACCAGCGGGCGAGGAGCACGAACGGGGCGTAGAGGCAGAAGCCGAGGACCGCCCAGGTCAGGCGGCGGGCCTCGGGGGCCGCGGCGAAGACCAGCGGCAGTGGGGCGACCAGCAGTACCAGTACCGCGAACACCGCCAGGGCGGTGCGCAGCTGGCTGCGGATCAGGGAGCGGACGTAGGTGTGTCCGAGGGTGGTCTGCTCGTCGATCTCGGTGCGCGGGCGGTAGTGGCCCGGGGCCCGGCGGGTGCGGCGGGGCGGACCGGTGACGGTGACGCGGCGTTCGCCGGCGTCCTGCGGCATGGCGTACGACCCCCTAGTGCGCGGTCCGGCGCAGCAGCAGTTCCCGCAGCTCACGCGCGTGACGGCGGCTGACCTGGAGTTCCTCGTCGCCGACCAGCACGCTCACCGAGCCCGCGTCCAGGCGGAGCTCGTCGATGTGGCGCAGGGCGACCAGGTGCCGGCGGTGGATGCGGACGAAGCCTCTCGAGCGCCAGCGTTCCTCCAGCGTGGACAGGGGGATGCGGACCAGGTGGCTGCCCCGGGTGGTGTGCAGGCGGGCGTAGTCGCCCTGGGCCTCGACGTGGGTGATGTCGTCGACGGCGACGAAGCGGGTCACACCGCCGAGTTCGACGGGCATCTGGTCGGGGTCGGGCTCGCTGACGGTGATCCGCGGGGCGGCGTCGCGCAGTTGGGCGGCGCGGCGGACGGCCTCGGCGAGGCGTTCCTTGCGGACCGGTTTGAGGACGTAGTCGACGGCCTTGAGGTCGAAGGCCTGCACGGCGAAGTCCTCGTGGGCGGTGACGAAGACGATCAGCGGCGGCCTGGCGAACCCGGTCAGCAGCCGGGCCAGGTCGAGCCCGTCGAGGCCGGGCATCTGGATGTCGAGGAAGACGACGTCGATGGCGTCGGGTCCGTCGGGGCCGGACTGGAGGGCCCGGTTGATGCGGCGCAGCGCCTCGGTGGCGTCGCCGGCGCCCTCCACGCCGGTGATCCGGGGGTCGGCGTTCAGCAGGTACAGCAGTTCCTCGAGCGAGGGGCGTTCGTCGTCGACGGCGAGGGCGCGCAGCATGAACGTGGAGTGTAGGGCCTCTCGTTCGGATCAGGCCGGGCTCGCGGGGTCTGGCACGCACATCCGCGGCGTTGTCGTCACTCGCCGACGCTCCGCGTCGACTCCCTCCTCCGCCTTGCATCTGCACGCCCCAGACCCCGCTCCCTGATCCAGCCTGATCCGAACGAAAGACCCTGTGGGCGAAAGGCGCGCCATGACATGTCCCGGGCCTGGACGTTCGCGCTGGATACGGTGGTGGATACAGTGCGGACATGAACAGCAGGCCGGTACCGTTCGACGACCTGGATCGGAAGATCCTCACCGCCCTGATGGCGAACGCCCGCAGCAGTTTCGCGGAGATCGGCACGGAGATCGGACTGTCCGCGACGGCCGTGAAACGGCGGGTGGACCGGCTGCGCGAGACGGGTGTGATCACCGGGTTCACGGCCACGGTGAAGCCGGCGGCGCTGGGCTGGCGCACGGAGGCGTACGTCGAGGTGTACTGCGAGGGAGCCGCGCCGCCCCGGCGGCTGGCCGAGGTGGTGCGCAACCATCCGGAGATCACGGCGGCCATGACGGTGACCGGTGGCGCGGACGCGCTGCTGCACGTGCGGGCGCGGGACGTGGAGCACTTCGAGGAGGTGCTGGAGCGGATCCGGACGGAGCCGTTCATCCGCAAGACGATCAGCGTGATGGTGCTCTCGCATCTGTTGCCGGACAGCCCGGAGGCGGGTACGAGCCAGCCGGCCCCCGAAGACGCAGCGGACGTGCGCTGAGCGGTTCGGATACGCAGCGTTCCTGCTCGAACACGCAGCTTTCGTTCCTTGTCGGCCGTATCCGTCCCTTCCTACCGTGGTGTCAACCCTCAGTCGACACCCCAGGAAGCGGAGGAACCCCTTCGTGCCCGAGTCCCGTGTGCCGCGCCGGCGGCGCTTCGTCGTCTGCGAACCCAGACATTTCGCCGTGCAGTACGCGATCAATCCCTGGATGCGTCCGGACCGTCCCGTCGACGTCCCGCTCGCCCAGGCACAGTGGCAGGCGCTGGTCGACGCCTATCGCGCCTACGGCCACACCGTCGAGACCGTGGAGCCCGTGCCGGGTCTGCCGGACATGGTCTTCGCCGCGAACGCGGCCGTCGTGGTCGGCGGCCGCGTCTTCGGCTCCCTCTTCCGCGCCCCCGAGCGGCGCCCGGAGTCCCTCCCCTACGACACCTGGTTCAAGTCGGCCGGGTTCGACGTCTACCGGCCGGAGTCGGTGTGCGAGGGCGAGGGCGACTTCGTGCCGGCCGGGCGCTGGCTGCTCGCCGGCACCGGCTTCCGCACCACGCCGGAGGCCCATCGCGAGGCTCAGGAGTACCTGGGCGTGCCGGTGATCGGCCTGACCCTGGTGGACCCGTACTTCTACCATCTGGACACGGCACTGTTCGTCCTCGACGACGGCACGGACGGCACCGACGGGAACATCGCGTACTACCCCGAGGCGTTCTCGCCCGGCAGCCGCGAGGTGCTCGCCCGCCTCTACCCGGACGCGGTGATCGCCACCCGCGAGGACGCGATGGCCTTCGGCCTCAACTCCGTCTCCGACGGCCGCCACGTCTTCATCTCCCCCGGCGCCACCGCCCTCGCCGGCCGGCTCGCCGACCACGGTTATCTGCCCGTTCCCGTCGACCTGTCGGAGTTCCACAAGGCAGGCGGCGGTATCAAGTGCTGCACCCAGGAGATCCGCTCATGACCGCACCCGCACGCACCCGCACCTCCGACGAGCTGATCCGCGCCGAGGAGCCTGTCCTCGCGCACAACTATCACCCGCTGCCGGTGGTCGTGGCCCGGGCCGAGGGCGCCTGGGTGGAGGACGTCGAGGGCCGCCGCTACCTGGACATGCTGGCCGGTTACTCGGCCCTGAACTTCGGCCACCGCCACCCGGCGCTGATCCAGGCGGCGCACCGCCAGCTGGACCGCCTCACCCTCACCTCGCGTGCCTTCCACAACGACCGGCTCGCCGAGTTCGCCGAGCGGCTGGCGGAGCTGACCGGGCAGGACATGGTGCTGCCCATGAACACCGGCGCCGAGGCGGTGGAGAGCGGCATCAAGGTGGCCCGCAAGTGGGCGTACGAGGTCAAGGGGGTCCCCGCCGACCGGGCGACGATCGTGGTCGCGGCGGACAACTTCCACGGCCGTACGACGACGATCGTCAGCTTCTCGACGGACGAGACGGCACGGTCGGGCTTCGGGCCGTTCACACCGGGCTTCCGGATCGTTCCCTACAACGATCTGGCGGCCCTGGAGGCGGCGGTCGACGAGACCACGGCGGCGGTGCTGATCGAGCCGATCCAGGGCGAGGCGGGCGTGATCATCCCGGACGACGGCTATCTGGCCGGTGTACGCGAGCTGACCCGCCGGGCCGGCTGCCTGTTCGTCGCCGACGAGATCCAGTCGGGTCTCGGCCGCACCGGGCGGACCCTCGCCGTCGAGCACGAGAACGTGGTGCCGGACGTCGTGCTCCTCGGCAAGGCGCTGGGCGGCGGCATCGTGCCGGTGTCGGCGGTCGTGGGCAGCCGCGAGGTGCTCGGGGTGCTGCGGCCCGGCGAGCACGGCTCGACGTTCGGCGGCAACCCGCTGGCCGCGGCCGTCGGCACGGCGGTGGTCGAACTGCTGGAGACCGGTGAGTTCCAGCGCCGGGCCGCCGAACTGGGCCTGGTGCTGCGCGAGGGGCTGACCGCTCTGCTCGGCGCGGGCGTGGTGGGCTTCCGCTCGCGCGGCCTGTGGGCGGGCGTCGACATCGACCCGGCCATCGGCACCGGCCGGGAGATCAGCGAGCGTCTGATGCGGGAGGGCATCCTGGTGAAGGACACCCACGGTTCCACGATCCGGCTGGCCCCGCCGCTGACCGTCGCCGAGGACGAACTGCGCTCCGCGATCGGCTCCTTGGAGAAGGTCCTGGCCTCCTGACGGCCCGGTCGACCACGGCTGGGGGCGCCCGTGCGGGCGCCCCCAGCGGTCGGATCCGGTCGTGGCTCGTCGGTTCCGTCCTGTCGCGGTCCGTCCGGTCGCGGTCTACTCGTTGGGCTCGGCCGCGCTGATGCCGCCCAGCGCGGAGCGCGGGTCGCGCTCGATGGCCAGGTCGCCGATGGAGATGATGCCCACGGGGTGGCCCTGGTCGATGACCGGTATACGGCGCACGGCGTGCTCGCGCATCATCTGCACCGCGGTGTCGACCTCCTCGTCCGGGGTCACGGTGAAGAGGTCGGCGCTGCACGCCGACTCGACGGTGCGCTTGTCCTGGTCGCCGCCCTCCGCCAGCGAGCGGATCACCAGATCGCGGTCGCTGACCACACCGCGCAGTTCGTCGCCCTCGCACACCAGGACGATGCCGATGTCCTCGTCGCGCATCTTCTGGGCCGCCGCCGTGACCGAGGTCTGCGGCTCCACCGTCACCAGTCGGCTGGTCATGAGGTCGCGTACGTGCTGAGCCATGACGCCTCCCTTCGTCAGGTCCTGCGGTGCCGTTCACCGCACTGCTCCGCCGGGTACCCGGCGGAGCAGTCAGCGCACATGCCCGCCCGTTCCGTACGGCCTCATCCGCGCGGGCCGGCTCGTTGGTGGAGCGGCGATGCGGGTACCCGACCCGGAGAGACGGCACTTCCTGAGGAGATGACTCCCATGCTGCTCTTCGGCCTGCTTCTCCTGGCGGCCACCGGAGCGTTCACCGGACTGGCCATCGCCGGAAACCTCTCCGGCGGGCCCGACTACACGGTCTCGATGCTCGGCAACCAGATCGTCACCATGAACGCCCTCGCGATCTTCAGCGCCGGGCTGGCCCTCGCTCTCCTCTTCTGCCTGGGTCTGTCCCTGATGACCGGCGCCGCCACGCACCACCGGCGCGCCCACCGGGCCGCGCAGCAACCCGGCCGCTACGGCGGAACGGCCCCCGGCCGGATGAACGAGAGCACGCGCCCGGACGACCGTCCCCATCCGTGACGCCGGCCGGCGGGGCCGGCGTCAGGGCCGGCGCGGTCAGTGGTAGGCGTGCACGACCGCGTGTCCCTTGCCCCGGCCGATCATCCACCGGTTGACCGGAGTGGTCAGCACGAAGGCCAGCACGAGGGAGAGGACCAGCGAGACCCAGAACAGCGCGTCGGCCAGCCCCGCGTCCATCGCGCCGGGCACCCCGACCATGACGGTGTTGTCGATCAGTTCCATCACCGCGATGGACACCGTGTCCGCGGCGAGGGCGACCTTGACCGCCTGCCGCACGGGGACACCCGCGTGGAGCACGCCGCGCATGGTCAGCGCGTAGCCGAAGACGAAGGCCAGGGCGATCGAGACGGTGACCGTGGCCGCGTTGTGCAGCCCGGCCGCCGTGCCGACGACCATGCCGAGCACCTCGCCGATGGCGCAGCCGGTCAGGCAGTGCAGCGTCGCCCGTGCGGCCAGGGGCCAGGAGGCACCCGTGGCGGCGGCCGGGGCGTGCGCGTGTCCCTGGTGGTGTCCATGGTGCTCATGCTGGTGTTCGTGCCGGTGGGCCGGGTGTGTCATCGTCGCTCTCCCCTGTCGGCGCTGATACGGCCCCGCCGGCCGGCGAAGCCCTTCACCACACCGGAACAGCATACCCCCAGGGGGTATTCCCGTCAGCAGCGTTTCCCTCAGGAGTGCTCCTCCCGGCCGTGTTCCTCCCGGCCCTCCCGCCGCCCCCGCCGGCGCCTGCGCCGCAGCAGATGGCGGACGACCAGGGCGGCGACGAGAACGCCGATTCCGACGAACACGTACACCTCGTACCGCTGGATGGTGTCGTAGACGGCGTTGATGTGCGTGCCCGCGAAGTACGCCAGGGTCACCCACAGCCCCACCCACAGCGCCGCGCCGAGCGCGTTGAAGGCGAGGAAGCGGCGCCAGGGCATGCCGGTGGTGCCGGCGATGATTCCGTTGGCCTGGCGCAGCCCCTCGATGAAGCGTGCCACGGTGACGATCTTGCCGCCGTGCCGGGTGAAGAACCGCTCGGCCGCCTCGAACCGCTTCGGCGTCAGGAAGACGTATGTGCCCCAGCGGTGGACGAAGGCGCGCCCGCCGAAGTGGCCGACCACATAGCCGATGTTGTCCCCGACGACGGCGGCCAGGAACCCGATGACGCCCACGGCCACGACGTTCAGCTCACCCGCGCCGGCGTACACACCCGCCGCGATCAGGATGGTCTCGCCCGGGGCGGGGATCCCGAAGTCCTCCACCAGGACCACGCCACCCACGGCCCAGTAGCCGTAGTGGCCGAGCAACGGCGCCAGGTCCTGGAGCGGACCCGGGAGCGGAGGGGCCATACGGCCCACCGTACGTCGCCCGGCGCGCGGGATCCGGCAGGCGCCGCGCGCCCGGTTCCGCGCACCCGCCACCGCACATACACTTGCACCCCACGGCACAGAGGTTGACCTGCGAGAACGTCGGCCTAGCGGGACGGCCCGGCGAATCCGCACGACGAGGAGCGACCCCCTTGTTCTACTATCTGCTCAAATATGTGCTGCTGGGACCGCTGCTCCGGATGGTCTTCCGGCCGCGTATCGAGGGGCTGGAGCATGTGCCGGACTCCGGTGCGGCCATCGTCGCGGGCAACCATCTGTCGTTCTCGGACCACTTCCTGATGCCCGCGATCCTCAGACGGCGCATCACCTTCCTGGCGAAGGCGGAGTACTTCACGGGTCCGGGCCTCAAGGGCCGCCTCACGGCCGCCTTCTTCCGCAGCGCCGGGCAGATCCCCGTCGACCGCTCCGGGAAGGAGGCCGGTCAGGCGGCGATCCGGGAGGGGCTCGGGGTGCTGCGCAAGGGGGAGTTGCTCGGCATCTATCCCGAGGGCACCCGTTCGCACGACGGCCGCCTGTACAAGGGCAAGGTCGGTGTCGCCGTCATGGCGCTCAAGGCGGGGGTCCCGGTGGTGCCCTGCGCGATGATCGGTACGTTCGAGGCCCAGCCGCCGGGCAAGGTCGTGCCGAGGATCCACCCGGTCGTCATCCGCTTCGGCAAGCCGCTGGACTTCTCCCGCTACGCCGGGATGGAGGACGAGAAGGCGGTCCTGCGCGCCGTCACCGACGAGATCATGTACGCCGTCCTGTCGCTGTCCGAGCAGGAGTACGTCGACCAGTACGCGGCCGTGGCGAAGGCCGAGCAGGCGGCCGCCGCGGGCGAGAAGGAGCGCAGGTTCCCGCGGTCACCGCTGGGCTGACCCCCGGGCCCGGGGCCGAGACGGTACGGCGAAGGGGCGGCCATGATGCCGGCCGCCCCTTTGCCGCGTGCGTCCGCCCGCTACGGCTGCGGGGTGGCGTGCGGCGTGCAGGTCACGTCCGCCGCGTCCAGCTTGCCGGTGAGCAGGTAGGCGTCCACCCGGCTGTTGATGCACGGGTTGACGAGACCGGTGACGCCGTGGGAGCCCGCGTCCTTCTCGGTGATCAGACGGGAGCCCTTGAAGCGCTTGTGCAGCTCGACGGCGCCCTGGTACGGGGTGGCCGCGTCGCGCGTGGACTGCACGATCAGCACCTGCGGCAGTCCCTTGCCGGTCTTGACGTTCACCGGGGTCCGCTGCTGAACCGGCCAGGTGGCGCACGGCAGGTTCATCCAGGCGTTGGACCAGGTCAGGAACGGGTACTTGGCGTTGAGCCGGGTGTTGTCCCGGTCCCACTTCTGCCAGCTGGTGGGCCACTTGGCGTCGGTGCACTCGACGGCCGTGTAGACGGCGTTGCCGTTCTCCGAGGAGATGTTGCCCGCGGTGTCGGACATGTCGGGGGCGGCGGCGTCGACGAGCGCCTGGGTGTCGCCGGCGAAGTACTTGCTGAACACCGTTGCGACCGGGGCCCACGCGGAGTCGTAGTACGGGGCGCCCTGGAAGAAGCCGAGCAGTTCGGTGGGGCCGACGACCCCGCCGATCGGGTTCTTCTTCGCGGTGGCGCGCAGCTGGAGCCACTTGGCCTGGACGGCGTCGCGGGTGGTGCCCAGGTGGAAGCTGGCGTCGTTCTTCGCGACCCAGTCCTCCCAGTCCTTCCAGCGGCCCTCGAAGGCGACGTCCTGGTTCAGGTTGGCCTGGTACCAGATGTTGTCCTTCGCCGGGTTGACCACGCTGTCCACGACCATCCGGCGGACGTGGCCCGGGAAGAGCGTGCCGTAGACGGCGCCGAGGTAGGTGCCGTAGGAGACGCCCAGGTAGTTGATCTTCTTTTCGCCGAGCGCGGCGCGGATGACGTCCAGGTCGCGGGCGGTGTTCGGCGTGGTCATCTGCTCGAGCATCGCCCGGCCGGTGCGGTCCAGGCAGCCCTCGGCGTACTCGCGGGCGAGCTTGCGCTGCACGAGTTTGTCGGCCTCGGAGTCGGGCACCGGGTCCAACTTGGGCGCCTTCACGAACTCCTGCGGATCCATGCAGGAGATGGGCGCCGAGTGGCCGACACCGCGCGGGTCGAAGCCGACGAAGTCGTAGGCCTTCGCCACGTTGGCCCAGACGGGGTTCTTGGCGGTGACCCGGGCCGGGAAGCGCAGACCCGATCCGCCCGGACCACCGGGGTTGTAGACGAGAGCGCCCTGGCGCTCCTGCGGGGTGCCGGTATTGCCGATGCGGTCCACGGCGAGCTTGATCTGCTTGCCGAAGGGGTGCGCGTAGTCGAGCGGCACCGAGACGTACCCGCACTGGATGGGCTTGGCCAGTCCCCAGTCCTCGGGGCAGTCCTGCCAGTCGACACCGGCCGCGGCGGCGCGGGCGGCGGCGACGGCGGCGCCGATCGCCTCGCGGTCCTTGCCGTGGCGGCTGTCCGCGCTGGCCGCGGGGGCGGACACGGCGCCGGCTATCAGGGTCGCCGTGACCAGCGCACCGGCCGAACCGAGCGCCATGGCCCGGCTCTTCGCTCTGATGTCCCTCAAGTAGGACCTCCCCGTACATCGTTACGAATCGAGTACGGGGGATCCTTCCGGCTGTGAGGTCCCTGAGAACAGGGGGCGTTGACCTTCTTTGCCAATCCGATAACCGGCGCGGCTTGTTCCGCTCAGCGGAGATCCTGCGCACGCCGAGCGGCCCGCTCGAACGTCTCCCGACCCGTCGCGCCACCCATGCGACGGGGACACACCGGGGTTGACGGACGGCCGAGGGCTGCGGCGGGTGGCTGGATCTCGCCGGCGGGCTGTCGCGGGGACAGCGGGAAGCCCGGTCCCCGCGCGGTGACGAGGCAGCGGCCCCTCTCGGGCCGTCTACGCCAGGCAGCCGTCCAGCCAGTCGAAGACACGCTGCTCGAACAGCGCGCGGCCCATCGGCTCGCAGTGCAGGTGCGCCCCCTCCGACTCGGTGAAGCGCACCAGGTGCTTCGGACCTGGCAGCAGGTCGTACAACTCCCGTGCGGCGCCCGGCCAGAAGTGCTCGCCGTCCGGGTCGGTGACCAGCAGCGGGGTGGTGATCCGGCCGGCGACGGGCGTGACGTCGTACCGGGAGACCTCCGTCAGCAGGTCGAACGGCGACTCGATGCCGTACGGCTTGGCCCGCCAGCGCCACATCGCGGCCGGCCCCGGGTCCTGGCGCAGGCCCTCCTCCATGAAGCCGTCGAAGGCGTCGCGGTCGCCGGACTCCCACAGGCCGCGCAGCTCCGGTCCGAGGTTGCGCCACCAACTGTCCGCCACCCGGACGACCCCCGGGTCGGCGACCGCGGCGGCGATCCGGTGCTCGAAGGCGAGCGCCCGCGGGACCCAGTAGCCCGCCTGGCTGATCCCGGCCAGGGCGAGCCGCCCGGGATCGACGTCGGGGCGGGCGAGGAGGAAGTCGACGACCGGGGTGATCACGTTCTCCCAGTCCGGCCGGAAGGTCACCTGCCGCTCGAAGAGCATCGACTGCTGGCCCGGGCCGTCGAAGAGCAGCACCCGGTAGCCGCGGGCCACCGCCGGGGCGCCGAGCAGCGTCCAGGCGGAGCTGACCGGGCCGTCGCTGCCGTTGTTGACGATCAGCGTGGGCAGCGGACCGGACCCGTTTAGAGGACCGACCAGGTATCCGGGCAGCGAGGTGCCCTCGTACGGGATCGAGACCGGCTCGGCCGGTGGGTCCCAGGCCCGCAGGAAGCGGTCGAAGCACGCGCGGTGCGCGGGAAACACCTCGGCCAGCCGCTCGCCGGGGTCGGCGACCGCGTCCACGCCCACCAGCGCGGTACCGAAATACCCGGCGGCCCGCAGCCAGCAGTCCCGGGCGCTCGCCGTCCGCCCCTCGGCCGCTGCGCGCTCGGCCCGCTCCCGCACCCCGCGGGCCAGCTCCGCCCAGGCCGTGAACCAGGCCTCCCCGTCCCCGTCCGCCACGGCGGATGCGGTGGCCAGCACCTCGCCCACGTCGGCGCCCTGCCGCCAGGCCGAGCCCAGGGCGAGCCGGATCTCGTAGTCGAACTGCTCGTTCGCGCTGAATCGGTGGCCCATGGCGACTCCCGGTCAGGTCGTAGCGACACCCCTCGACCGTCCGGACCGCAGGTTCACGCCAGGAGACTTCCGGCCGGTCCGCACCGCGGGCCACACGCCCCGCCGTCCCGGAGGGTGCGAGCGGCCGCACGGCGGCACGATGGGAGAGGAGACGGGGCGCGTGATCCGGCGGGAGGAAACCATGGCCCAGCAGACAGCGACGAAGGCCCCGGCGAAGAAGTCCGCCGGTGCCGGCAGTGTCTTCCTCTCCTTCGCACCGTGGATCATCTTCGGCGTGGTCGCGAGCCCCAGTACCTGGGAGTACGCGGCGCTCGCCGCCCTGGTCGCCTCGCTCGCCCTGTCGGGGCACGACATGCTGCGCGGCAGGCTCCGCGTCCTGGACGTGACCGGCATCGTCTTCTTCGCCGTGATCTGTGTCCTCGCGCTGGCCCTGGACCGGGCGCAGCTGCTCTGGCTCGAGACGTACGCGCAGGTCATCTCCAACGGTCTGGTGGCCGTCGTGGCGCTCGGATCGCTGTTCGCGGACCCGTTCACCGCGCAGTACGCCCGGGAGTCGACACCCCGCGAGGTGTGGGGCTCGCCCGTCTTCACGCACATCAACCGCGTGCTGACGGCGGTGTGGGGGCTGACTTTCGCGCTGATGACCCTTTCCACCTGGCTGGCCGTCCGGTACCCCGCCCAGGACGACTGGTTCAACTGGCTCGTCCCGGTGGCCCTGCTGGTCGTGGTCGTGAAGTTCACCGAGCACTATCCGGAGGCGTACAAGGCGCGCCCGGCGCACGGAGACGTGTGACCCGGCGGGATCACCGCAGGCCACACGGCTAGACTCGAACATGTGAACGAAGGCAAGCCGTCCCGTCTCGAGCTGCTGCACTTCGCGCGTCGCGTGATCGTGCAGCAGGCGACGGCCGCGCTGGCGCAGATCGACGGGTGGATCGCGGCGGAGGAACGGCGGGAGGCCGAGCGCCGCCGCGGTGAGGAGATGCGGCCGCCGCCTCCGGAGTGGTTCATCGAGGTGGGCCTCAACAAGGGCAACCTGCTGGCGGTGCACACGGGCGACTGCTGGGACCCGGGGAAGCGGCGGCGGCCGGTGACGCGGGCCGAGGCGCTGGACGCGCTGACGCGCCTGCAGGTGACGGCGTGCTCAAAGTGCAGGCCGGACACGGCGCTCGGCGTCCTGGAGTAGGCCGGCTGGCCGGATCGTCCGCTGACGGTGCGGCGCCCGCGCGAAGTGCGGCACGCCGGCGGTGGTGATGTCCGCGCGGATCCGGGCGAACCGTATGAATCGGACCTGAGGGCTGTCCCGCCATCCCCGGCGGGCGCGCGGATCACGGGACAGCCCTCAGCGGGGCTCCGGTCCGGGGTGCTCCGCCGTGATGCCGAAGCGGTGCTGTTCGCGCGGGACGGCGGGGACGTCCCGGACCTGGGAGACTGCGCCGATCACCTGCTCTCCGGCGGGCTCCTCGCTCTCACGCTCGAGCCGTTCCAGGTCGGCGGCGGAGACCAGGGCGACCAGAGGCTTGCCGTGCCGTGTGACCACGACGCGCTCACCGCCGTAGACCACGCGGTTGATCAGGTCGGCGAGTTCAGCCCTGGCTTGCGTCACCGGAATCTCGTAGGCCATACCCCCACCTTACGGGGCGTCCGAGCTCGCCCTCAGGGCTCGGAACGGCCCACGGGCAGGCCCGCCGTGTGCCGATCGAGTGCCCGCCTCAGCTCCTCCAGTTCGGTGTCGGACAACGCGCCGCCCTGCGCGAACTTCAGGACGTGCTCGGCGACCGTGCGCACCTTGGTGTTCGTGCGCTGCGAGACCTCCCGCAGGACCCGCCAGGCGTCGTCGGGCGGCACTCCGGCGAAGGCCACCACGGCGCCGATGGCCTGGTCGATGACCGCGTGCGAGGTCACGGCGTGCCGCAGCTGGCCGATCTCCTCGTGCAGCCGCTCGTGCTCCAGCACGAGATCGGTCACGGAGAGCGGCTGAAGGGGATGCCACCGGGAAATCGCGAAGAACGCCATGGAGATCTCCTGGGTCGTCGAACGGCCGGAGTTCCATCTCCAGCTTGCTCCAGGACCCTCCGGAGCACGACCGGAGACCGGGCGAGCGACGCATCACCGTGCGATCCCCCCCGACATCCACCCCTGATCGTGTACGTCCTGTACATTTTTTACAGAACTCTTTCCGGAGGAGACGCACCATGAACCCACCGCCCGACCACTCCGCCCCACCGGAGTTCACCGAGCTCACGAGCGCCGGACGACGCACCCTGGACCCGTACGCGAAGCTTCTGGAGGAACGGATCGTCCTGCTCGGCACACCGATCGACGACATCTCGGCGAACGACGTGATCGCACAGCTCGTCCATCTCGAGCACCAGAACCCCGACCGGGAGGTGTTCCTCCACATCAGCTCGCCCGGCGGCTCCTTCGAGGCCATGGCGGCCATCCACGACACGATGGCGTTCGTCGCCTGCGACGTGGCCACGGTCTGCCTGGGCCAGGCCGTCTCGGCCGCCGCGGTACTGCTGGCCGCGGGCGCCCCGGGCAAGCGGTCCGCGCTGCCCGGCGCACGGATGGTGCTGCGGCAGCCGTCGCTGCCCGAGCCGGTCGAGGGGCAGGTGTCCGACCTGTCCGTCCGGGCGGAGGAGCTGCTGCGTGTGCGGGCCCGCCTGGAGGGCATGCTCGCGCGGCACACCGGGCGTGCCCCGGAGCAGGTGACCGCGGACCTGGACCGCGAGCGGATCCTGGACGCGCGGGGCGCGCTGGAGTACGGGCTCGTGGACCGGATCGTCCCGGGCCGTGACGCCGTGCGGACCGCTTCGGACGCGGGGTGAGCCGCCGATGCTGCCACCCGAGCCGCCGCCGCTGCCCGCACTGACCCGCGCCGAGGCGGAACTGATCGACCGATACCTCGACGTGGTGGACCTGCTCGGCCGGATCAACCCGGGCCGGCCCGGCGACACCTACCGGGGCCTGAGGGCCGCCCAGGCCCTGGCCGGCAGGGCGGCGGAGCTGCGCGAGGCGCTGACCCTGATGCATCGGCGGGGCGAGACGGAGCTGCACGCGGCGACCCTGGCGCGGGCGCTGCGGGTCCTGGACGGCGACCGGCGCACGGCCCGCGTCACGGTGCCGCCTCACGGTGCGAGTTGACGTCACCGCAGCCCCCCGACGGCCGGACGGTGGAGACACGGCGCGCGTGGATGGGCCGGAACGGCCCACAGGGCGTACGGCCTTTCGGTGGAAACGGCGATCCCCCTTCGGGGCCGCAGCGGTTGCGCGGCGCACCTGCCCCACTTGGCGCAACGAGGTGTGACGACGCTGGTCCGGGCCTCGCTCCGGATGGCGACGGGCGTTCGGGGACCGGGGGTGTCCACCCGAACGGACGAGTGGTGAGTAACAACACAAATCACCTGTCCCACTGGGACTTTCGGAGATCCGTGGGCCAAGATCCCTGTCTGACGACAAGCCCCCGCCGCAGCGGCGGGGCGGTCCGGGCGGACGCCGAGTCCTGCCGCCGCCCGGACGACCGGTCGACGGCAGTGGATCGGCAGGAGTGGAGGACCCGAGCACGACGGGTCGCCGGTTCGGTCACGCCATGGCCGGGCCGAGCAGCCCTTGGGGTGAAGCCGCGTGTCGCGCGGCCGGGCTACTTCGCCAGCCCGAATCCGACAGGTCATCCTTCACAGGCGGCTGACGAAGGGTTGCGCATGACTGCGCTCAATCGTGTCCCGTCGTTCGTGGCCCGGGCCGGTACGGCCTCGGCCCTGACCATCGCCGCCGTGGGCGGCTCGATCGTGGTGCCGGGCTTCGCGCCGGACGCCTCGGCCGCGACCCTGGCGACCAAGGCGCTCAAGATCGCGGCATCCAAGAAGGGCTCCCCGTACCAGTGGGGAGCGACCGGTCCGCGCAGGTTCGACTGCTCCGGGCTCACGCTGTACTCGTTCAAGAAGGCGGGCAAGCGGCTGCCCCGCACGGCCGCCCAGCAGTACAACAGGACCCGCCACATCTCCGCACGCAGCCGCAGGGCCGGGGACCTGGTGTTCTTCCACTCCGGCTCGTACGTCTACCACGTCGGCATCTACGCCGGTACGGGCAGGATCTGGCACGCTCCGAAGACCGGCGACGTGGTGAAGTTGCAGAAGATCTGGACCCGGAGCGTCTGGTACGGCCGGGTCCGCTGACGAGCCCGAGGCGGTGGCGGGGCCTCGGGGCCGCCACCGCCTCGGGCCGCCACGCACCCCGCCGGCCCCGCCTACGGCTCCTGCCGCACCGCCGTCGTGACCGGGCGGCGCTCGAAGGTCCACGGCAGCTCGATCCAGACTGTCTTGCCGCCCTCACGGGTGGGCCGCACGGTGAGGCTGCCGCCGCACTCCGCGGTGAGCCATCGAATGATCACCATTCCCCGGCCGTTGTCCTGCTGGACGGCGGCCGGCAGTCGTCTGGGGAACCGCGGGTGACTGTCGGTCACCCCGATGCGCAGCTGTTCGTCGCGGTCCAGGACCATGTCCACCGTGAAGGTGGGCGACTGCCCGAGGGTGTGCTGCACGGCGTTGGTGGCGAGTTCGGAGACGATGAGCCGCACGGTGTCGGCGGTGTCCGTGTCCGACGACGGCAGGCCCCACTCCGCCAGGGTGTCCACCACATAGGTCCGGGCGGCGGAGACCGAGGCGGGATCGCTCGGCAGAGTGACGGATGCTTCCAGATGGTCTGCCATGGCGACGTCGTCCCTTTCCCACGGGACCGGGGTCCGACACGGAGTGGATGGTTCGAGTACGGTCCCGGACTGGTGCTTCGCCGTCAGACTGCCACCACCGGGCCGGTCGCGGGTGGCGATCCACCAAGATATGCATATATCTGTCGCTCGAAGCGGTGAACTCTGCGACGGCCGAGCGTATTCGGCGCGAGTTCCCGAAGGCTGTCACCTCAGGCGCAGAAGAGTTAAGGAGCAGTCGATGCAGCACGGTCCCGCGGTGCGCCGCCGGAAGCTGGGCGCCGAACTGCGCGCACTGCGCGCCGAAGCGGGCCTCACCAGTGGTGAGGCGGCCCGGCTGGTGGGCTGGCACCAGTCGAAGGTGAGCCGGATCGAGACCGGTGCGAGCGGGGTGAAACCGGCCGATGTGCGGTTACTGCTGGACGCCTACGCGGTCCGCGACTCCCGACTGCGCGATCTGCTCATGGTGCTGGCGGGCTCCGACGGCGGCGACGAACGGGAGCACTGGTGGCACGCCTATCGGGGCGTACTGCCGCCGACGTACCGGGACTTCATCAGCCTGGAGTCCCAGGCCACCGCGATGCGCACGCTGGAGACCTCGGTGGTGCCGGGGCTGTTGCAGACCCCGGAGTACGCCCGCGCGGTGACCCGGGCCGCCGTGGACGGGCTGGACGACGAACGGCTGGACGCCCTGGTGGAGGTGCGGCTGGCCCGGCAGGACGTGCTGCGGGCCGATCCGCCGCTGGAGCTGCACGCCGTGCTGGACGAGGGGGTGCTGCGCCGGGAGGTCGGCGGGCCGGAGGTGATGGCGCGCCAGCTGGAACGTCTGACCAGTGCGGCGCGGCTGCCTCAAGTGCGGCTCCAGGTACTGCCGTTCGCCGCCGGGGCGCACATCGGCATCACCGGGCCTTTCGTAATCTTTTCATTTTCGAATACTTCTGATCTGGACGTCGTTGTTCTCGACCACTTGACGAGTAGCCTCCACCTCGAACGGAAAGAAGACCTAGAGGCCTACACAGAGGCCTTCAACTCCCTTCGGTACCACGCGCTTTCGATCGAGGACTCGTTGGACTTCATCGCCGCGATACACCACGACAGGTGACGGCACGGCACGCAACCGCATAAGGAGGCACCATGTCCGCTTTGCCGCGGCACGTACCTTCCCCTACGGATCTGCACGGTGTGCGGTGGCTGCGCAGCAGCTACAGCACGGGAGCCAACAACTGCGTCGAGACGGCCCGCCCGGCCTCAGGGCCGTGCGCCGGACTGCTCGCCGTGCGCGACTCCAAGGCCCCGGCCGGACCCGCGCTGCTCTTCTCCCCCGAGAGCTGGGCGGTCTTCACGGCCGCGGTGCACCGCATCTGAGTCCCTGTCCGGTGACCCACGGCCGTGTCACGCCGACTCATGGCCGCGTTTCACCGATCACCCGTACAGCGCGTTCGATCTGAGCCCCGGAGAGGTCGGCACGGGCGGTCAGCCGGAGCCGTGAGATGCCGTCGGGCACGGAAGGAGGGCGGAAGCAGCCGACGGCCAGGGCCGCCGCACGGCAGTCGGCCGCCCAGCGCACGGCCTTCTCCGGGGACGGCGCCCGCACGGAGACCACCGCGGCGTCCGGGCGCACCGCCGCGAGCCCCGCCTCGGTCAGGCGTGCGTGCAGTTCGGCCGCCACCGTGCGCGCCCGCGCCGCCCGCTCGGGCTCGCGGCGCAGCAGCCTCAGGGCCGCCAGGGCCGCGCCCGCCGCGGCGGGGGCCAGGCCCGTGTCGAAGATGAACGTCCGGGCCGCGTTGACCAGGTGCTCGATCACCCGGGCGGGCCCGAGCACCGCACCGCCCTGGCTGCCGAGCGACTTGGACAGCGTGACCGTCACGACCACGTCGTCGGCGCCCGCGAGCCCCGCCGCGTGCGCGGCTCCGCGGCCGCCGGCGCCGAGGACGCCCAGGCCGTGGGCGTCGTCGACGACCAGCCCCGCGCCGTACTCCCGGCAGACCGCGGCCGACTCGGCGAGCGGGGCCGCGTCCCCGTCCACCGAGAACACGGTGTCGGAGACGAGGACCGCCTCGCCCGCGTGGGTGCCGAGCGCCTTGCGCACAGCCTCGGGATCGGCGTGCGCGACGACCTGGGTGGTGGCGCGGGCCAGCCGGCAGCCGTCGATGAGCGAGGCGTGGTTGCCCGCGTCGGAGACGATCAGCGAGCCGTGCGGCGCGAGAGCGGTGACCGCGGCGAGATTGGCGGCGTATCCGGAGGAGAACACGAGAGCCGCCTCGAAGCCGCAGAAGTCGGCCAGCTCGCGCTCCAGTTCCGTGTGCAGTTCGGTGGTGCCGGTGACGAGCCGCGATCCGGTGGAGCCGCCGCCCCAGGCGTGCGCGGCAGCGGCGGCCGCGTCGGTCACCTCGGGGTGGCGGGCCAGCCCCAGGTAGTCGTTGCTCGCCAGGTCCAGCAGCGGCGAGTCGGCGGGGCGGGGCCGCAGGGTCCGTACGAGTCCGGCCCGGCGGCGCGCGTCCGCCTGCCCGTCGATCCAGCCGAACGCCATGGTTCCTCCGGGCTTTTGTAGGCAGTGCACAGACACTAGCCCGACGACCAGCCGGGCATCGTGTGGCAATACCCACACGTCGAACCGGCGGTAGTTGTACGAACCCTCCTTGGCCCGGGACGGTTCCGTAGGACAGGATCAACTCTCATGGACCTGCTGAACACGCTGGTGGACAAGGGGCTTCGGCGCGAACTGCCGACCCGTGAGGAAGCTCTGGCCGTGCTGGCCACCTCCGACGACGACCTGCTCGATGTGGTGGCGGCGGCCGGAAAGGTGCGCCGTCACTGGTTCGGCCGACGGGTGAAACTCAACTATCTGGTCAACCTCAAGTCGGGTCTGTGCCCCGAGGACTGCTCCTACTGCTCTCAGCGGCTCGGCTCCAAGGCCGACATCCTCAAGTACACCTGGCTCAAGCCGGAAGAGGCCTCCGCGGCCGCGGCGGCCGGACTGGCCGGCGGCGCCAAGCGGGTCTGTCTGGTGGCCAGCGGGCGTGGTCCGACCGACCGCGACGTGGACCGGGTCTCGGAGACCATCAAGGCCATCAAGGACCAGAACGAGGGCGTCGAGGTGTGCGCCTGCCTCGGACTGCTCTCCGACGGCCAGGCCGAGCGCCTGCGCGAGGCCGGGGCCGACGCCTACAACCACAATCTCAACACCTCCGAGGCGACCTACGGCGACATCACCACCACCCACACCTACGCCGATCGGGTGGACACGGTGACCAAGGCGCACGCGGCCGGGCTGTCCGCCTGCTCCGGACTCATCGCCGGCATGGGCGAGAGCGACGAGGACCTGGTCGACGTGGTGTTCTCGCTGCGCGAGCTGGACCCGGACTCGGTGCCGGTGAACTTCCTCATCCCGTTCGAGGGCACCCCGCTGGCCAAGGAGTGGAACCTCACCCCGCAGCGCTGTCTGCGCATCCTGGCGATGGTCCGGTTCGTCTGCCCCGATGTGGAGGTACGCATCGCCGGTGGCCGCGAAGTGCACCTGCGCACGATGCAGCCGCTCGCCCTGCACCTGGCCAACTCGGTCTTCCTCGGTGACTACCTGACCAGCGAGGGCCAGGCCGGCAAGGCCGACCTGGAGATGATCGCGGACGCCGGGTTCGAGGTGGAGGGCGCCGACCAGGTGACGCTGCCGCAGCACCGGGCGTCCGGCGGCTGCCACGACGGCGGGGTGTGCGGCACCGCGGCCGACGCGGCCCCCTCGGCGAGCGAGCCCCGCACGGACCTCGTCGCCGTACGCCGCCGGGGCGCCGGAACGGATCTCGCACCCAATGCCTGATCCGCACGACCCTTCCGAGCCGAGCGTGTCCCGGCTGCTGGAGCTCGACCGGCGGCACGTGTGGCACCCGTACGGCCCGATGCCCGGCCGTCAGGAGCCGCTCGTCGTGGACTCGGCGAGCGGGGTCCGTCTGAAGCTGAGGCTCGCCGACGGAACCGACGACGAGGTCGTGGACGGCATGTCGTCCTGGTGGGCGGCGATCCACGGCTACAACCACCCGGTGCTCAACGAGGCCGTCCGTGCCCAGCTGGACCGGATGAGCCATGTGATGTTCGGCGGGCTCACCCACGAGCCCGCCGTCCGACTCGCGAAGCTCCTTGTCGACATGTCGCCCGACGGTCTGGAACATGTCTTTCTCGCCGACTCCGGGTCGGTCTCGGTCGAGGTCGCGGTCAAGATGTGCCTGCAGTACTGGCGCTCGCTGGGCCGGCCGGCCAAGCGGCGGCTGCTGACCTGGCGGGGCGGCTATCACGGCGACACCTGGCAGCCGATGTCCGTGTGCGATCCCGAGGGCGGGATGCACGAGCTGTGGACCGGCGTGCTGCCGCGCCAGGTGTTTGCCGAGGCGCCACCGGCCGAGTACGAGGAGGCGTACGCCGCCCATCTGCACGAGCTGATCGAGCGCCACGCCGGTGAACTGGCCGCCGTGATCGTCGAACCGGTGGTGCAGGGCGCGGGCGGGATGCGCTTCCACTCCCCCGCCTATCTGCGGGTGCTCCGCGAGGCGTGCGACGCGCACGACGTGCTGCTGGTGTTCGACGAGATCGCGACCGGGTTCGGCCGCACCGGCGCGCTGTTCGCGGCGGAGCACGCGGAGGTGACGCCGGACGTGATGTGCGTGGGCAAGGCGCTGACCGGCGGTTACCTGACGATGGCGGCGACGCTGTGCACCGCGCGGGTGGCCGACGGGATCTCCCGGGGCGAGGTGCCGGTGCTGGCGCACGGTCCGACGTTCATGGGCAACCCGCTGGCGGCGGCCGTGGCCTGCGCCTCGATCGAACTGCTGCTCGGCCAGGACTGGCGCACGGAGGTGGAACGGATCGAGGCGGGACTGCGGACGGGCCTGTCCGACGCGGCCGGGCTCGACGGGGTGAAGGACGTCCGGGTGCTGGGCGCCATCGGGGTCGTCCAGCTCGACCACCCGGTGGACATGGCTGCGGCGACCCGGGCCGCCGTGCGCGAGGGCGTGTGGCTGCGGCCGTTCCGCGACCTGGTGTACACGATGCCGCCGTATGTCACGGGAGACGAGGACGTGGCACGGATCGCCCGCGCGGTCCGCGCGGCGGCACGGGAGGGATGAGATGCCGGTACTGGTGGTCACGGGAACGGGCACGGAGGTCGGCAAGACGGTCACGACGGCGGCGGTCGCCGCCGCGGCCGTCGCGGCGGGACGGTCCGTGGCGGTGCTCAAGGCGGCGCAGACCGGGGTGGGCCCGGACGAGCGCGGGGACGCGGCGGAGGTCGCCCGGCTCGCCGGTGCGGTGACGGCGTGTGAGGTCGCCCGCTATCCCGAGCCCTTGGCGCCCGGGACGGCCGCGCGCCGGGCCGGGCGGACGCCGGTGCGTCCGCAGGACGTCGCCGAGGCCGCCGCCAAGCTGGCCACCGAGCACGATCTGGTGCTGGTCGAGGGGGCCGGCGGTCTGCTCGTACGGTTCGACGAGGCGGGCGGCACGCTGGCGGACGCGGCACAGTTGCTGCGGGCCCCGGTCCTGGTCGTCGCCTCGGCCGGTCTGGGCACGCTGAACACCACCGAGCTGACGGCCCGGGAACTGCGCGGCCGCGACCTCGACCTGCTGGGCGTGGTGATCGGCGGCTGGCCCGCCGAACCCGACCTCGCCTCGCGCTGCAACGTGGCCGATCTGCCGAAGGTGGCCGGTGCCCCGCTGCTGGGCGCCCTGCCCGACGGCGCCGGGGTCCTCGCCCCCGCGGACTTCCGGAGGGCCGCCCCGAAGTGGCTGGCGCCCCGCCTGAACGGCAGCTGGGACGCGGCGGCGTTCGCCCGGCGGGAGGCACCGGCGCCGTTCGCCTGACGCCTGTACGCGGCGGGCCCGCGGAGCTCCCTCAGTCGGGCGGGTGATGGCCCTTGCGGCCGGGCGGGTCCGTGCGGTGGAGTCGTAGGCAGGAGTACGGGGGACACTCCCCGTAGGCCCGTCGCGTCCGGGAGGTCGTCATGTCGCTGCGGTCCACCGGCTCCGGCCAGGTGACGCGGGATGCCGTGCACCATCCGCTGTTCGCCCGCTGGTACACGCGGCTCAGCGTGGCCGCCGAGGCCAGGATGGGGATGGCCGGGGTCCGCGAGCGGCTGCTCGGCGGGCTGGCCGGGCGGGTGATCGAGATCGGCGCGGGCAACGGGCTGAACTTCGCCCACTACCCGGACACCGTCTCGGAGGTCGTCGCGATCGAGCCTGAGCGCCTGCTGCGGCAGAAGGCCGTGGCGGCGGCCCGGCACGCCGAGGTCCCGGTGGACGTGGTGCCGGGCTCTGCGGAGGCGTTGCCGGTCAAGAGCGAGGGCTTCGACGCGGTGGTGTTCTCGCTGGTGCTGTGCAGTGTGCGCGATCTGCCGCGCGCCCTCGCCGAGGCGCGGCGGGTGCTGCGGCCGGGCGGCGAGGTGCGCTTCTTCGAACACGGCACGGGCGGCGGCCCGGCGATGGCCCTCACCCAGCGCGTCCTGGACCGCACGGTGTGGCCGCTGCTGGCCGGCGGCTGCCATCTCTCCCGCGATCCGGTCGCCGCCCTGCGGGCGGCGGGGTTCGAACTCGGGCCCTACCGGAGGGTGATGATGCCCGAGACCGGGCCGGTCCTGCCCAGCTCGTACTGCTCGCTGGGCACCGCCTGGCGGCCGCCGGCGGACGCCGCGACCCCCCGCCGCTGAGCGGACCTCTGTTCGTACGGCCCGCTCACGGGCGCCACCGGCGCAGCGCCGCGCGAGATCCTCACCGACGCCTCACATCTCCCCGGCTCCCCCCTCTCCGCCCGTCCGGCCACCGTCCCGCCGGCCCGGTCGGCCGAACCGCCGGCACCCGCGAGACGCCGCCCCTGGGACGGGAGGAGCCGAGCCTCCGGTCGACGGGTGCCCCCTACACCTGAATCGGGGCGCCCACCCGAGGGTGGAGCCGGGGGTGGAGATCGGCTCGGCCCAACGGGGGATACCGGCTGCGCGCCCGGTCACACTACGCTCGACGGGGGACAAAGCAGTCATAGATCAGCACGTTCCACGTCCACGCACCACCGAGGAGGGCACTGTGTCCACACCCGCTCCGGTGTCGGGCCGGGCGTCGTCCGGCGGGATCGCCGCCCGCGCCCGCGGTCTGACCAAGGCCTATGGTTCGGGCGAGACCGCCGTGCTCGCGCTGGACGCGGTGGACGTCGACATCGCCCGCGGCCGTTTCACGGCGGTCATGGGTCCCTCCGGTTCCGGGAAGTCGACCCTGATGCACTGCCTGGCGGGTCTGGACACCGTCTCGGCGGGGCGCGTGTGGATCGGCGACACCGAGATCACGGGGCTCGGGGACCGCGAGCTGACCCGGCTGCGGCGGGACCGGATCGGGTTCATGTTCCAGTCGTTCAACCTGATCCCCACGCTGAACGCGCTGGAGAACATCACCCTGCCCATGGACATCGCAGGGCGGGCACCCGACCAGGCATGGCTGGACCAGGTCATCGACACCCTCGGGCTCAGGAACCGGCTCGGCCACCGGCCCTCCCAGCTCTCCGGGGGACAGCAGCAGCGCGTGGCGTGCGCGCGGGCGCTCGCCTCCCGGCCCGAACTGATCTTCGCGGACGAGCCCACCGGCAATCTCGACTCGCGCGCCGGCCTGGAGGTGCTCGGCTTCCTGCGGGACGCCGTCGACAGTCTCGGCCAGACCGTCGTCATGGTGACCCACGACCCCGGCGCCGCCGCCCACTCCGACCTGGTGCTCTACCTCGCCGACGGACGCATCGTGGACGAGCGGGAGCACCCGACCGCGGAAGCCGTGCTGGAGCGCATGCGCCTGTTCGCCGGGGAGGCCGACCGGGCGGCGGGTCCCGCTCTCGGGACCCCGCTGCGCGGCGGGGACGGCACCGCCGTCGGGGAGGCCTGACCCCGGTGCTCAGGGCGACACTGCGCAGCTTCCTCGCACACAAGGGGCGGCTGCTGCTCTCGGCCCTGGCCATCGTGCTCTCCGTGGCCTTCGTCGCGGGCAGCCTGATCTTCTCCGACACCGTCAGCCGCACCTTCGACCGGCTGTTCGCCTCGACCGCCGCCGATGTCACGGTGGCGCCGAAGCAGGAACTGAGGTCGCCGGTGCGCACGGGCGCGGTGCAGACCGTGCCGGCGTCGCTCGCCCGGCGGGTGGCCCAGGTGCCGGGCGTCGCGGCGACCCAGGTGGACGCGACCGTCGAGAACGTGGTGGTGGTCGACAGCAGCAACGAACCGGTCGGCCCGACCACCGGCGCGCCCACCATCGCCCGCAACTGGGAGGTCACCGGCCGCAGCCCGGTGAAGCTGACCTCCGGTCACGCACCGCACGGGGACGGCGAGGCGCTCCTGGACGCCGACACCGCCCGGCACAAGCGCGTGCGGATCGGGGACGTGCTGACCGTGCAGGCCCAGCCGGGCACGTTCCGGGTGCGGGTGGTCGGCATCGCCACGTTCACCACCACCAACCCGGGCGCGGCGCTGCTGTTCCTCGACACCCCGACCGCGCAGGCCAAGCTGCTCGGCTCCACCTCCCGTGCGACCAGCATCTCCGTGGAAGCCGCCGCTGGCGTCACCGACGCCCAGCTCAAGCAGCGTGTGGCCGCGGCGGTGGGCAGCGGGACGTACGACGTGAAGACCGCCGGTGAGCAGGCCAAGTCGGCCGCCGCGAGCCTCGGCGAGTTCCTGAAGATCATCAAGTATGTGATGGTCGGCTTCGCCGGGATCGCGGTCCTCGTCGGGATCTTCCTGATCGTCAACACCTTCTCGATGCTGATCGCCCAGCGCACCCGGGAACTGGGCCTGGTGCGGGCCCTGGGCGCGGACCGGCGGCAGGTGCGGCGGTCGGTGCTGACCGAGGCGGTGCTCCTGGGCGTGGTGGCCTCCACGCTGGGTCTGGCGGCCGGCATCGGCCTCGCGGCCGGTCTCATCCGGCTCCTGGGCGTCTTCGGCATGAACCTGAGGACGACCGAGATGGTCATCGGCTGGGCCACCCCGGTCGCGGCCTACGTCGTCGGCGTGGGCGTCACGTTCGTGGCGGCCTATCTCCCGGCCCGCCGCGCCGCGGCCGTCTCCCCGATGGCGGCCCTGGCGGACGCGGAGGTGGCCGGGTTGGGACGGCCGCTGCGGGTGCGTGCGCTGGTGGGCGCGGCCATGGGGGCGGCCGGTGCGGCGGCGCTCGGGGGCTGCGCGGCCGCGAGCAGGACCGCGACCGCCGCCTCGCTGCTGGGAGTGGGCGTCGTCCTCACGCTGATCGCCACGGTGGTCGCCGGGCCGCTGCTGGTGCGCCCGCTGATCCGGGTGCTGGGCGGGGTCTTCCCGGCGGTGTTCGGGGCGGTCGGGCGGATGAGCCAGCGCAACGCCCTGCGCAATCCGCGGCGGACCGGCGCGACCGCTGCCGCGCTGATGGTGGGGCTGGCCCTGGTCGGCGGCATGTCGGTGGCCAGCGCCTCCATGACGCGCTCCTTCGACCGGCAGATCGACAAGACGCTCGGCGCCGACTACATCGTGCAGAACCGCAACTTCCTGCCCTTCTCGCAGCAGATCACCGAGGCGGTGCGCCGCACCCCGGGCGCGGGTACGGTCGTACGGCAGCGGCTGGCGGCGATCGCGGTGCGGCTGCCGGACGGCAAGCGGGTGGAGACGGCGGCCAGTGGCTTCGACCGGCAACTGGACGCGGTCGCCCACATCACGTACCGGGCGGGTAACTCCGCGGCGGCGCTGGCCGACGGGCACCTGGCCATGGACATCGACTTCGCCCGGAGGCACGGCGTGCGGGTGGGCAGCGTGCTGCCGGCCGAGTTCCAGAGCGGGCGCCGGGGCGAGCTGACCGTGGCGGCCCTGACCGACCAGGACCAGGCCGAGGGGTTCGGCCTCCAGGGCGGGCTGTACCTCGGCCTCGGCACGCTGGAGAAGTACGTGCCCGGCACCGAGGACGTGGCCGTGTTCGTGAACGCCGCCCCCGGCACCGGCGCCGGCGAGCTGCGCTCCCGGCTGGAGCGGAACCTCGCCCCGTATCCGAACGTGCAGGTCCGTGACCAGGCGGACTACAAGAAGCTGGTGCACGACCAGATCGCGGTGCTGCTCTATCTCGTCTACGCGCTGCTCGGCCTGGCGATCGTCATCGCGGTGCTCGGCGTGGTCAACACGCTCGCGCTGTCGGTGGTGGAGCGCACACGGGAGATCGGGTTGCTGCGGGCGATCGGGCTGGCCCGGCGGCAGCTGCGGCGGATGATCCGGCTGGAGTCGGTGGTGATCGCGGTGTTCGGCGCGGTCCTGGGCTTGGGCCTGGGCCTGGTGTGGGGCGTGTGCATCCAGCGCGTCCTGGCGCTGCAGGGTATGACCGCGCTGGCGATCCCGTGGGGCACGATCGTGGCGGTCGTGATCGGTTCGGCCGTCGTGGGGATCGTGGCGGCGCTGCTGCCGGCGCTGCGCGCGTCCCGGATGAATGTGCTGGCGGCGATCGCGCACGAGTGATGGAATCACCGCAGGAGCTCAAGTAGCCTCCGGCGGAGGAGAGTTCATGACGCGTCCGTTCCGTTTCGGTGTCAATCTGCTCGATCTCGCGCCCGCCGGGGAGTGGCGCGCCAAGTGCCGTCGGGCCGAGCAGCTCGGCTATGACGTGCTCCTCGTCCCCGACCACCTCGGCTGGCCCGCGCCGTTCCCGGCCCTGGTGGCGGCCGCCGAGGCCACCGAGCGGCCTCGGCTGGGCACGTTCGTGCTCAACGCGGGCTTCTGGAACCCGGCGCTGCTGGCCCGCGAGGTGGCGACGACGGACGCCCTGACCGACGGCCGGCTCGAAGTGGGGCTGGGCACCGGCTACGTCCGGGCGGAGCACGAGAGGGCCGGGCTGCCGTGGGGTTCGCCGGGCGAGCGTGTCGATCACGTGCGGCACACGGTGGAGGAGCTGAAGCGGCTGCTGGGCTCCCCCGAGCAGGAGCCCCGGCCGGTGCAGGAGCCCGGCATCCCGCTGCTGATCGGCGCCAACGGCGACCGGATGCTGCGGCTGGCCGCCGAGCACGCGGACATCGCGGCCTTCACGGCCGCGCGATCGGTGCCGGGGAGCGCCTCCGGGCAGCTGGAGCCGCTCACGGCCGAGGAGCTCGACGAACGGGTGGCGCTGTACCGCAAGCTCGCGGCGGGCCGCCCGGAGCCGGCCGAACTCAATCTGCTCATCCAGCTGGTGGCGGTCACCGACGACCCCGAGCCCGTGCTGCAGCCGCTGCTGGAGCGGCTGCCGAGGCTGACCGTGGAGCAGGTGCCGGCACTGCCCATCGTGCTGGTGGGCACCCTGGAGCAGATCGTCGAACGGGTGCGGGCGCAGCGCGAGCGGTACGGCTTCACCTATCTGACTGTGCTGGAGCCGTACATGGAGGCGTTCGCGCCGGTGATGGAGGCGCTGCGGGGTGCGTAGACACGCGTGGGTGCACAGGTGCGCCTGCGCACAGACGGGTGGGCGGGCGCGCGGTTTCCCGCGGGGCCGGGCAGGCGGGGCGCACGCGCGGGCAGGTGGGCGCAGGTGTCCGGATGGTGGAATTCCGTGGCGCGCGACTCGGCAGGTGATGGGATCGCCCGATGAGTGATCTGCGGATACGGGCCGCGGTGCCCGAAGACCTCGATGCCGTTCTGCGTTTCTGGAAGGCGGCCGCGAAGGGCGCCAGCATCAGCGACGACCTGGAGGGTGTGCAGCGGCTGGTCGCGCGCGACCCCGAGGCGCTGCTGCTGGCCGAGCGGGACGGCGAGCTGGTCGGCACGGTGATCGCGGGATTCGACGGCTGGCGCTGCCATCTGTACCGGCTCGCGGTGCACCGCGGCCGGCGGCGGCAGGGCATCGGCTCGGCGCTGCTGGCCGCCGCCGAGGAACGGTTCGTCGGCCTGGGTGGGCGGCGCGGCGACGCGATGGTGCTCACCGGCAACGAGACCGCGCATCACGCCTGGCGTGCGGCGGGCTACGCGCCCGAGGAGCACTGGCGGCGCTGGGTGAAGCCGCTGACGGAGTGAGACGCCACAGGCTTCTTTACCCATCCTTTACTCTTGGAGGAGCACTCGGTCCTGCATGAAAGGTTGTGAGCGTCCGCCCATGGGCGAGCCTCCCGGTACGCGGCCCCACCGCCGAGCGATCCCCCTGGTCCTGCCCGAGGATGAGAGGGGGTGACCCGATGACCGAAGTGCTCCTGCTGATCGTGGCGGTGCTGCTGTGCGTGGTCTGCGGTGCCTTCGTGGCCGCCGAGTTCTCACTGACCACGGTCGAGCGCAGCGCCCTGGAGCGGGCGGCCGAGCGCGGCGAGCGGGGCGCCTCCGGTGCCCTCAAGGCCGTCCGGAGCCTGACGTTCCAGCTCTCCGGGGCCCAGCTCGGCATCACCGTCACCAACCTGGTGGTCGGCATGCTCGCCGAGCCCTCGATCGCCCGGCTCATGTCGGGACCGCTCCAGCAGATCGGCCTGTCCGGGTCCGCGGCGACCTCGGTGGCGCTGGTGCTGGGCACAGCGCTGTCGACGATGTTCCTGATGGTGGTCGGCGAGCTGGTGCCCAAGAACTGGGCGATCTCCTCCCCGCTGGCGGTGGCCCGGCGGGTGGGCACCCCGCAGCGCTGGTTCAGCGCCGCCTTCCGTCCCTTCATCACCCATCTCAACAGCACGGCGAACCGGGTGGTGCGCCGGCTCGGTGTGGAGCCCGCCGAGGAGCTGGCCTCCGCACGCGGCCCCCAGGAGCTGGTGGCGCTGGCCCGGCACTCCGCCAGGGCGGGCGCCCTGGAGCCCGACACGGCCGAGCTGTTCGTCCGCACGCTCAACCTCGCCGACCTGACCGCGGAGAACGTGATGACGCCGCGCGTCCAGGTCGTCGCCCTGGACGCGCAGGCCACCTGCGAGGACGTGGCGAACGCGACGCGGGCGACCGGCCTGTCCCGCTTCCCCGTCTACCGCGGCAGCCTCGACGGGGTGGTGGGCACCGCCCACATCAAGGACGTACTGGCCGTACCCGTCCATCGGCGGATGCGTCTGAAGGTTTCGGAGATCATGCGCGAGCCGCTGTTCGTCCCCCAGTCGCTCACCGTCGACCGGCTCCTCGACCGGCTCTCGGGCAGACGCACGATGGCGGTCGTCATCGACGAGTACGGCGGCACGGCCGGCGTGGCGACGCTGGAGGACATCGTCGAGGAGGTCGTCGGCGAGGTCCGCGACGAGCACGACCCGCACGAGACGCCCGACCTCGCTCCTGCGGGCGCCGACGCGGAGGGCCGCGGCCTGTACTCGGCCGACGGCTCCGCCCGCATCGACCAGCTGGCGGGCGTCGGGCTGCGGGTGCCGGAGGGGCCGTACGAGACGCTCGCCGGTCTCGTCGCCACCGAGCTGGGCCGGATTCCCCGGACCGGGGACGTGGTGCAGGTCGCCGGCTGGCGGCTGGCGGTGGTGGACGCGAGCGGACGCCGCGCCGCGCGGGTGCTGCTGCACGCGCCCCTCGACGACGAGACCGCGCCGCCGCCGCGCCACGGCCTGCACCCGGGCGACGGGAAGAGGGCCGGCCGGTGACCGCCGTACAGATTCTGATCGGTCTGGCGACCCTGGTCGTCAACGCCTTCTTCGTGGGGGCGGAGTTCGCGCTGATCTCGGTACGCCGCAGCCAGATCGAGCCGTACGCGGAGGAGGGCGACCGCCGGGCGAAGAGCGTGCTGTGGGGGCTGGAGCACGTGTCCGCGCTGCTCGCGGCGGCACAGCTCGGCATCACCCTGTGCACACTGGTCCTCGGTGTGGTGGCCGAGCCCGCGATCGCGCACCTGCTGGAGCCGGTGTTCCACGCGGTGGGCGTGCCGATGAGCGCGGGGCACGCGGTGTCGTTCGTGATCGCGCTGGCCCTGGCGACGTATCTGCACATGCTGCTGGGCGAGATGGTGCCCAAGAACGTCGCGCTCGCCGAACCGGTGCGCAGCGCGCTGCTTCTCGGCCCGCCGCTCGTCGCGCTGTCCCGGGCGCTGCGCCCGGTGATCTTCACGGTGAACGCGTTCGCGAACGCTTTGCTCAGGCTGTTGCGGGTGGAGGCCAAGAACGAGGTCTCGGCGACCTTCACGGACCGGGAGCTCGCCGAGATCGTCAAGGACGCCAGCCAGGCCGGCCTCATCGACGACCGTGCGCAGGAGCGGCTGCACGATGCTCTGGAACTGGGCAGCCGGCCGGTGCGCGACGTGGTGCTCCCGCTGAGCAAGGTCGTCTACGCGCGCGTCGGGATCACCCCGGAGCAGCTGGAGCGGTTGTCGGCGGAGTCCGGGTTCTCCCGCTTCCCGGTGGTGGACGAACAACGCCGGATCATCGGTTATCTGCACGTCAAGGACGCGCTGGACGCCTCGCCGAGCAACGAGCCGTTCCGGCTGCGGGACATGCGTCCCATCGCCCGGGTCCGGGAGGGGACACCGCTGGACGACGTGCTCACCGCGATGCGGGGCAGCCGTACGCATCTGGCGGCGGTGCTGGGCACGGACGGACGGTTGGCGGGCCTGGTGACGATGGAGGACGTGCTGCGGGAGCTGTTCGGCCAGCCGGTGTGAAGGGCCGGGGCGCGGAGGCCCACCGGGCGGGACGGAGCCCGGAGCGAGTGAAGCATCGCCGAACGGGGCGGAGCGGAACCGACCGCTTGGTATGCGTGCGCGAGCGCGGGATACGATCGCTCACGCCATGCAGACGAATCCCACACACACCAGCCTGGTCGCGGTCGGCGACTCGTTCACCGAGGGCATGTCGGACCTGCTGCCCGACGGCTCCTACCGGGGCTGGGCCGACCTCCTGGCGGCCCGGATGGCCGCCCGTACGCCGGGCTTCCGGTACGCCAACCTCGCCGTGCGCGGAAAGCTCATCGGACAGATCGTCGACGAGCAGGTCGAGGTCGCGGCGGCCCTGCGGGCCGACGTGGTGACCTTGGTGGGCGGGCTCAACGACACCCTGCGACCCAAGTGCGACATGGGCAGGGTGCGGGGCCTGCTGACGGAGGCGGTGGAGCGGCTGGCGCCGTCGTGCGGGCAGCTGGTGCTCATGCGCAGCCCCGGCCGGCAGGGACCGGTCCTGGAGCGCTTCCGGCCGCGCATGGAGGCGCTCTACGCCTGCGTGGACGAGCTCGCCGAGAAGCACGGGGCCGTCGTCGTCGACCTGTACGGCGCGCCTTCGCTGGGCGACCCGCGGCTGTGGGACGTGGACCGTCTGCACCTGACGGCCGAGGGTCACCGCCGCGTCGCGGAGGCCGTGTGGCAGGCGCTCGGCCGCGAGCCCGAGGACCCCGAGTGGCGCACGCCGATGCCCGGGACCACGCCGCCGGGCTGGATCACCCGCCGGGTCGCCGACGTCCGCTTCGCCCGGCAGCACCTGCTGCCCTGGATAGGCCGCCGCCTGACCGGCCGCTCCTCCGGCGACGGTATGACGCCGTTGCCGGTCCCCCGCTGGGATGATCCGGTGTGTGCCGAGCACTGCCTCGAGATCGGTTGCTACGGGACCTGGGCCGACCTCTGGCCGGACGGTTCACCCGCTGCGGCCCCGCACACGCACAGGGCCGTAGGTCTCTCAGAGCCGTGTGCCGTGTGTGCCACGGCTGCCGGGGCCTGATGCGCGGTCCGGAAGACGCCTTGTGCGGATGCCACCCGCACCGTCGTGGAGACGGGAGCGGGCGCTCGGATCGACGCCGGACACGTGAAGCCGAAGGACAGGTGACAACGGCCCGGGAGCCTCCCGATCAGAGGTGCCGGGCACAGAAGGCGCCCACGAGTTGATCGCAGGCACGGACGCTGTCCTCTTCGTGGTGTTGGATCTCGCGGCGCAACGCGTCCGCGTCCAGGCCGCCGTCGCCGGTGTCCGGCGACGCGCCAGTGGCGGCCCACCGTTCGGTCCAGCTGTCGAAGCTGTCGACCGTGGTCTCCGGATGAAACTGAACACCGAGCGCGTTTCCCGCGACGAACCCCTGCGAACCACTGGCGTTGTGGGCGACCTCGGTGGCTCCCGGCGGGACGGTGAAGACGTCGGCATGCAACTGCATCCAGGGGCCTCGCCGGATCAGGTCGGGGTCGGTCGACTCGACGAAGGTGATGCCTCGCTCCGGACACGGAGAGCGCACGACCTTCCCGTTCAGGACCCGTGCCAGCAACTGGCCGCCGAAGCAGATGCCGATGGTGGGAAGTTTCCGTTCGACCGCTGTGGTGACAAAGCCCAGTTCGTCGGCGAGCCAGGGAACGCGCGGATCGATCGCGGACTCGTGGGAGCCCATGACGACGAGCAGATCGTACGTCTCGAGGTCGGGCTCTGAACGGAGTCCGCCCACGAACGAGACGACGTGGGGTTCGATGTCGCGTCGCTGGAGTGCGGGACGCAGCGCCCCGGGAATGCGGTCGCGCCGGCTCTTGGCGGGATCGTGGACGAGCACGAGGGCCCTCGACGGCATGTCGTCTCACCTTTCTCGAAGCAGGTTCTCGCGCGACGCGATCGCCCGAAACCGGGCTTCACGCGCAGGGGTGGTCTCGCGGGCACGGCACCGGAAGGTGGTGCGGTGCCCGCGAGGCCACTTTCAGGGGTTCTCCTCGAGTTCCCCGCGCACGGCTCTCCGGAGTCGAGCAGCCGCGTGCGGCCGTGGGAGTCCGGTTGCGGCGAGGAGACCGGCGCGGATCAGAGGTCGAGTACGAGACGCTCCGACCTGGCGCGGCTGACGCAGATCATCATGGTGCGGCTGTGCGCGTGTTCGTGGGCGCCGAGCACCTCGTCGCGGTGGTCGACGACGCCCTCGAGGACCCGGGTCTCGCAGCTGCCGCAGTACCCCTCCTCACAGGAGGACGGCACGTCGGGGCAGACGTCCCGGACCGCTTCCAGGATCGACCGGTCGGCGGAGACCGTGATGCTCGTGCCGGACCGGGCGAGTTCGACCTCGAAGGGCCCGTCGCCGTCGGCGTGCACCGGAGGTGCGTCAGGATCCGCGGAGAAGCGTTCGACGCGCACGTCCAGGCCGTTGCCGGCCTGCTCGCAGGACGTGCGCACATCGCTGATCAGCGACGGCGGGCCGCAGCAGTACACGGCCGTTCCCTCCGGAAGCCGGCCGATCAGGGCCGCGACGTCGGGACGCCCGTCCTGGTCGGTGTGTACGACCGTGACACGGTGGGCGTCGAGCTCCCGCAGTTCGTCGACGAAGGGCATGCTCCCCCGGTGACCGCAGTACAGGACGTGCCAGTCCTGTCCGCAGCGTTCGAGCGCTCGTGCCATGGCGAGGATCGGGGTGATGCCGATGCCTCCGGCGACGAGGAAGTGCCGCGGGGCCCGGGCCAGGGGGAAGTGGTTGCGCGGGCCCAGGACCGTCAGCTGCCTGCCCACCAGGCCGGTGGTGTGGATCTCGTGCGACCCGCCCCGCCCGGCGGGTTCGTGCAGGACGGCCACGGTGTAGCCGGTCTTGTCCTGGTCGTCGCCGCACAGGGAGTACTGCCGTACGGTCCCGGAGGGCAGTACGAGCTCCAGGTGCGCTCCGGGTTCCCAGGGCGGGACGGAACCTCCGGCGGGATCGACCAGGGTCAGCGTCACCACGCGCGGTGTCTCGGCGCGTATCTGTTTCACCAGCAGGGGCCTCGCGCCTGGTTCGGGACGGTTGTCGGGCATGGTGGTTCTCGTCTTTCTCCGAGCATCGGCTCGGGGCCGTCTCAGAAGAGTTCGAAGTACTCGTTGTGCTCCCAGTCCGTGACGGCGGCGTTGAACCGGGCGAGTTCGTGACGTTTGATGCCGACGTAGTACTCGACGAACTGCTTGCCGAAGGCCTGGGCGAACTCGGTGTCGTCGCTGAGCGCCTGGAGCGCCTCTCCCAGCGTCGCCGGCAGACGCGGGGCCTCCGTCTCGTAGGGCTCGTCGGCTGCCGGCCCGAGTTCCCAGCGCTGCTCCATGCCGTTGAGGCCGGCGGTGAGCTGGGAGGCGATGTAGAGGTAGGGGTTGGCCGCGGGTTCGCCGATCCGGTTCTCGACATGGCTCGAGCGGTCGGCCGCGGAGCCGCAGACGCGGAGCATCGCCGCCCGGTTGTCCTGTGCCCAGAGCACCCGGTCCGGGGCCATGGAATAGGACTGGAACCGCTTGTATCCGTTGACGGTCGGCACGGCGAAGACCGAGGCCGCCGCGGCATGGCGCAGTTGACCCGCGAGATAGTGGCGGCCCACCTCGGACAGGACGGCGCCGGGCTCGTCGGGCGCGAACGCGTTCTCGCCCTCCCGCTCGCCCCTGTGCAGCAGGGACTGGTGCAGATGCCATCCGCTGGAGAAGACGCGGGGGATCGTCGGCCGGCACATGAAGGTCACGTGGTAGCCGTGGCGGCGCGCGACCTGCTTCAGGGCGCTGCGCAGCAGCATCACCGTGTCGGCGGCGCGCACCCCGGTCTCGGGACTGAGCGTCACCTCCAGTTGGCTGGGGCCGAATTCGACCTCGAAGGTCCGGACGGGGACGCCGAGGCGTCGCAGCTGCTCGCCGAAGATGGCGATGATCGAGTCGAAGGAGTCCATCCGGTCCTCCGACAGCAGCTGGTAGCCGGAGTTGAGGGGTCCGGGCCGGACCGGGGCACCGGGCCCGGACGCGCCGGGTGCGTCGGCGCGGAAGAGGTGGAACTCGAGTTCCGCACCGGTCAGGACGGTGTAGCCGTGGTCGGCCGCGCGCTGGACGGTACGCCGCAGCAGCCCCCGGCTGCACAGCGGGACGGGTTGTCCGTTGGTGAAGTAGAGGTCGCACAGCAGCCAGCCGGTGCCTCCTGCCCAGTCCAGTACGCGGAACGTGCTCGGATCGGGGACCATGACCATGTCCGAGGCCCCGGCCATCTCGGCGATGCCGCAGCCTCCGTCGGGCGAGAACGCTTTGTAGACGGTGGTGCCGGAGGTGTCCTTGGAGAGGAGCGTGGAGACGACGGTGAGGCCGCTGCGCAGCACGGATCCCAGCTCCTCGGCCGCCACGGTCTTGCCGCGCAGCAGTCCGTGCTGGTCGGCGAAGACGATCCGGACGAAACGGAGTCCCTCCCGCTCGACGCGTCCGACGAGTTCGGCGGCCTCGCGCGTCTGGTCGTCCGAGTACAGGTCGTACCGCTCGATGAATCCCATGGCGCTCATTCCGCGTCGTTCGGCAGGGGCGGCAGCAGTTCGTCGTCGGGTTCGGGCGGCGAGAGCCTGACCCCGGCGGGACCACTGGTGCGGGCGGCGTCGGAGTCCTGGGCCCACGGACTGCCGCGGCGCAGCGAGTCGATCGCCTCGGTCCAGAAGGTCTCCCATTCCCCCGTCGGGCCGATCCCGTCCAGCGGGATGGGCCCTCTGCTCTCCACGTCGGCGGTGTCCCGCAGGAGCATGTCCGGGCTCTTGCCCTCGGCGACCGCGTCGATGGCGGCCAGCAGCATGCGGCGATAGGTCACGATGGCCTTGTCGGAGCGGCTCAGATGCTCGCGGGTGCGGTCATGGATGAGCCCCTGGCCTTCGACGGCCATCTGGTCGTGCACATTGATGTCCGGGCCGAGGCCCGTGTACGTGGAGGTGCGCTGCTCCTCGGGGTCGAACAGGTACTGGTTGGCGCGGTTCCGCACGGGCTTGTAGTCCGGCAGGGTGATGCCTTCCAGCCGCTGCTCGCGCATCTTCTCGCGGTCGACGGGCTCGTCGAGGCTGGTGAACATCGCGTACCAGTAGCAGGAGGTGTCGTCGACCGGGACGTGCCACTGGGTGATCGCCATCGAGGCGCTCAGCGGGATGGTGATGCCGTGCGGGAAGACCTGGTGGGTGATGCGCACATGGGTGGCGCTGCCGTCGTGGCCCTCGCCGTCGATCCTGCGGAGGGCGACGATGCGCTGGCCGTACTCGGTTCGGGCGTTGAGGATCTCGGGCCGGCCGTACTCCCGAAGGATCTTCGTCATCGGCAGGTCCGTGCCCAGCGAGACGTTGCGGAACTGCTTGCCGTAGGCGTCGCCGGAGTCGTCGTCCTCTGCGAAGCGGTGCAGATAGGAGGCGTGGGCGGGGTCGATGCCGACCTCGAGGGCCTGCAGCCAGTTGCAGTCCAGGTAACCCTTGAAGGCGAAGGTGTACTCCTCGGGGGCGAGGAAGCAGTCGAGCGCGGGAAGGGTCGGCGGCTCACCGGGGCCGAGATAACCCCACACGATGCCGTTGCACTCGCGCACCGGGTAGGACTTGATGCGCACCCTCGAGGCCAGCTTGCTGCCCTCCGGTTCCGCGGGCGTCTGCAGGCAGCCGCCGGTGTTGTCGAACAGCCAGCCGTGGAAGTAGCAGCGCAGTCCGCCGTCCTCCGGCCGGCCGAGGGAGAGGTCCGCTCCCCGGTGCGGGCAGCGCCGCTCGATCAGGCCGAGGGAGCCGTCCTGGTCGCGGAACAGGACCAGGTCCTCGCCGAGCACCCTGACCGTGACGACCGGACGCGGGCCCGCGAGTTCCTCGGTCAGTGCGACAGGCTGCCAGTAGAGGCGCATCCAGTTCCCGGCGGGCGTTCCGGGACCGGTCTCGGTCATCTTCCTGTTTTCTTCTGCTAGCATCCAGACCCCAGGAGTTCGATTACCGCACAGATGTTCAATTTTCTGGCGGGGTGGGTGGACGGTACGACCGGACAGGGGACGAACGCAATGGGCCGGCTCAACGAAAAAGACGCACAGACGCGACGGCAACGGGAACTGGCAGGCACCGCGAACCCGGCCGACTTCTCCGAGGCGCTCGCGCGGGGTCTCGCGGTCCTCTCGGCCTTCGGTCCGCACCACAGACGCATGACCCAGGCCGACCTGGCACGCGAACTCGGCCTGTCCCGGGCCACGGTCCGACGCGCGGTGCTCACCTTGGAACACCTCGGCTACCTGGCCGCCGACGGGCGCGCCTATGAGCTGACGCCTCGCATCCTCGGCCTCGCGGAGGGCTATCTGACGTCGAACGCGATCAGCACCATCGTCCAGCCGATGTGCGATCGCGTCTGCGGCCAGTTCAATGCCTCGTGCTCTGCGGCCGTCCTCGACGGAACCGACGCCGTCATGATCGCTCGGGCGGTACGGCAGTCCCTGCTCATCGTCGGAAGCGGAATCGGCTACCGCGTGCCCGCGCACAGTTCGGCCCTGGGCAAGGTGCTGCTGGCCCATCTCGACCCCGCCGGGGACGCCTCGCACGACGGCGCCCCGGACAGCGCGGCGCTGGAAGAGATCCGACAGGCCGGCTACTGCTACGTCGCGAACGACGTCGAGGCGGGGTTCCACTCGGTGGCCGTACCGATCAGGCGGTGGGACGGCCAGGTCGTGGCCTCCTTGAACGTGGGTGCGGCCATCGAGCAACTGGCGCCGGAGGAGATGCTCGGGAAGGTCCTCGACACGCTTCGGCTCAGTGCCGAACACCTCGGGAAACAGCTGCTCTGACCTGCTCGTACGCGGGAGGCACAAGGCCGTCGCGGGCGCTTGCGGAGGAACGGATGCCGTGGCAGGACATCGGTCAGCCCGCCCGCTCCCACTGGACCGGCGCCTCCTGCGCCGTGTCGCGGCCCGGGTCGACGATCGCGGCGGCGACCAGGCCGCCGACCGCGATCAGGGCACCTGTCACCAGGAACGCGGTGTTGTAGCCGTCGACCTGGTTCTTCGCGGCGTCGACGAGTGCTCCGGTCGCCCAGGGCGCGATGATCCCGGCCGTGCTCTGCAGCCCGATGAACAGGCTGAGGACACTGGTCCGTTGCGAGGGTGCCGCACAGGTGCCGATCGCCGCGTAGACGATCGGCAGGGCCAGCAGCGTGAGGCAGTAGCCGACGACCAGCAGCCCGTACGCCACGTAGCGCTGGTTTCCGGCGAGGGGCAGGGCGGCGAGGAACAGCCCACCGACGGCCAGGGACAGCGTGGGCACCAGGCCTCGGGCCACCCGGGCCGAGAAACCCGAGGCGAGGAGGCGATCGGTGAGCCAGCCGGCCCCGAGCATGATGCCCATGCCCACGATGCTGGGCAGGCCGAACAGGAACCCCGAGGTGAGCGGAGAGAACCCGAGGCCGGCTTCCAGGTACGACGGGAGCCAGCTGAGGATCACCGAGATCAGCGCGTACAGCGGGTAGGTCGCCAGCAGCAGCAGGACGAATGTCCGGCTCGTGACGACCGCGAGGAAGGTGCGTCGTCGTGCCGCCCGACCGGCGAAGACCTCGGCGCGCGTGGCCCCGGCCGGCGCCTGAGGGGTACTGGCGTAGGGCCCGGAGCGTCCGAAGGCCAGCCAGAGACCGCACCACACCGCGCCCGCCACCGCCAGTGCGAGGAAGGCCGTACGCCACCCCTGACGCACGATCAGGAACGTGAGCAGGGGTGCCGCCACGAGCTTGGCGAGTGAGGGTCCCGAGGTGAGCACGGAGGTGGGAAGTCCCCGCCGATGCGGCGGGAACCAGCTGTAGGCGGTGGAGTTGGCCACGGCCGTCGCCGGACCCTCCGCTGCGCCGAGAGCGACGCGTGTGGTGAGCAGTACTCCCCCGCCCGCGAACAGGAAGACGGGCAGCTGGGTCGCCGCCCACAGCAGCGACATGGTGAACAGCAGTCGGCGCAGCGGTATGTGCCGGGTCGCCAGGAACCCGATCCCGATCGCACTGACGCTGTAGAGGAAGTAGAAGGAACTGCTGACGAGGCCGAAGTCCGATGCCGACAGCCCCAGCTCACGCATGAGCGGCTGAGCCGCCAGGGCCAGGACGGTGCGGTCGGCGAAGTTGATCACCATGAAGACGCACAGCATGATCAGCATGCACCAGGCGGCCAGTGGGCGGAACTCCCGGTCTCTGGCGTCCGGTTCGGTGATCGACGGGCTCGGTTTCCAGGCTGTGGCCACTGCGTTTCCTTCCGGGACGGGGATGCGTGCACGATGCTGCGTCGCAAGCGCACAGCGTGGGTGCGGGCGCCGCGTTCACTGCGCGGTGGGCGGCCACAGCGGCTCGGGGACGGTCGCCCCGATGGGGCGGGCCCATCCGTTGCGGCCGGCCACCTCGTGGACCGGACGACGGTTGGCGGCCACGCCCCACCGGCCGAGGGGGTAGCCGAGCGCGAGCATGACGTTCATCCGCCAGCCGTCCGCCGTGGGGACGCCGAGGAGCCTGTGCACGGTGTCCTCTTCGTAGCGGAGCACGGTGGTGATGACGCCGCCGACGCCTTCCGCGCGAGCGGCGAGCAGGGTGCTCCAGATGGCCGGGTAGATGTTCGCGCCTCCGTGGTCGTCTATCGAGAAGACGAACAGCAGCAGGGGGATGTCGGTGAAGTGCTCGGTGAAGTAGTCGCCCGAGGCCTTGATCTTGCGCAGGGTGGCGGCGTGCGCCTCGGGGTCGTGAATCGTTCTGGCGAGCGCGCCCTGGGCGATGTCCGCGTACTCCTGTTCGCGGCACTTCTGGTAGAGCTCGGCCAGTTCCTCCTTGATGGCGGGGTCGTCCACCGCGACGAAGTGCCAGCGCTGGGCGTTGCCGCCGTTGGGCGCCCGGATCGCGGCATCGAGGATGCGGCACTGCGTCTCGAGCGGGATGGGATCCTTGCGCATCCGCCGCATCATCCGGGTGGTGTACAGGGCCTCGTAGACATCCATGGGGTGCTCCTTGGCAGGTGGAGGAGGAAATCGGGGGGAATGCGGGGGTTCATCGGCCCGTGGGCCACGCGGCCACCCGCCGGTCCAGTTCCACGCGCAGCGCCTCGGGATCGACGGCGACGATCCCGAGGCTGCCGTCCACCGGCACAAGCACGCCGTCCGGCGGGTCGTCCACCGGGCCGAGGTCGTGGATGCTGTCGTCGATCCAGACCCACGGCCGGCCCGCGGCGAAGGCGCGGATGGCCCGAAGCTTGTGGAACTGCACGGGGAGGAAGGGCCAGGGGCGTTCGGGCAGGCCGAGTATCGGCCGCAGGGCCGGATGGGCGTTGTGGGACCAGGCACCGGCCCACACGATGTCGAATCGCCCGGCCAGTTCCCGCAGGCGCACGTCCGCCCCGACCGGCACGCTCACCCGCCGGGCCCATCTGTTGCCGTAGGCGTGCACGACGGTCTCGGTGACCGGAACGGACGGGTGGTCCAGAGCCAGCACGCCGTCCACGTCGACGACCGCGAGGGGCCGTCGCATCACGTCAGTCACGGTGTCTCCTACACGTCGAGGACCAGGCGGGGGGACCGGCAGCGTGAGACGCAGATGAGCATGGTGTCGCCGGCCCGGCGTTCCGCGTCGCTGAGGACGGAGTCGCGGTGCTCGATGTCGCCCTCGACCACCGCTGTCTCACAGGTGCCGCAGATGCCGTCCTGACAGGAGTAGGCCACGGGCAGGCCGGCCTCCCGCAGAACGTCGAGGATGCTCTGATCCGGCCCGACACTCGCGTGCGCCCCCGATCGCCGGCACACCACCTCGAACGTCGTCGCCGGAGCGTCGCCGGTCCGCTGCCGGGCGGCGAACCGCTCGAGCAGCAGTGTGCGGTGGTGCTTCGAGCAGGCGGTCTCCGCGGCGGCCAGCAGCGGTTCGGGTCCGCAGCAGAACACCGCCGTGCCGGGTGTGGTGTCGTCCAGCGCCCGGTCGAGGTCGAGCAGTCCGAACTCGTCCTCCGGGCGGACGAGAACGTGCTCGCCGTAGCGCTCGATCCGGTCCAGGAAGGCCATCGACGCCCGGCGTCGGCCGCCGTAGAGAAGCCGCCATCGAGTGCCCCGGCCGTGCACGGCCGAGATCATCGGCAGCAGCGGTGTGATCCCGATCCCGCCGGCGACGAACAGGTACTCGGCGGCGTCCACCAGGGCGAAGTTGTTCCTGGGGTGCGAGACCCGCAGGAGTGCGCCGGGCCTGAGGGCGGCGTGGACGTACGCGGAGGCCCCCCTGCCCGCGGGCTCGTGGAGCACCGCCACCGTCAGTGTCCGGTCGTCGCAAGGATCTCCGCACAGCGAGTAGCTGCGGCGCAGCCCCGGACCGAGAGCGACGTCGATGTGCGCGCCGGGGCTCCACGGGGGCAGTGCCCGCCCGGCCGGGTCGGCCAGGACCACCGAGAGCACTCCCTCCGCTTCCCAGGTCATGGACACGACGCGCACCTCCCGGTCGGGAGCCGGCGGTGTGGGTCGGGGCGAGGCCACACCGCTGGTCATCTCGCGGCCCGCGCAGGGTCGGTGGCGGTGGCACCGTCGAAGTAGCTGCCGGCCTCGACGTGGTAGGTGACGGTGTCGCCGTCACGGGTGACGCCGACCGGATCGCCGCCCTCGGCCACAGCCTTGATCTGCTTGCCCATCATGCGCCGCAGCATCGCGACGCCCTGGTCGGTGGTGGTGAGGAACTCACGGGAGTGCGTGGCGACGGCACCCTGGGACTTCTGGGCCTCGTAGTCGCCGGGGTAGCGCTGGTGCTCGGCCTCGGTGAGTTCGTGCCACCACTTGCCGTCGCCCATCCGGCTGCGCTCGCCGAGCAGATAGTCGGGGTGGTCGGCCTTGAAAAGGGTGAACACCCCGAAGTGTGTGTCGTCGAAGGGCACTGCCCAGCCGATGATCGGAGTCGGTCCCAGGGCGGTCAGCTTCGGCCCGGGGATCAACCGGACGTTGGGGAAGACGCAGTCGGTGACCCGGTTCAGCACCCGGCCGTCGGGAAACTCGCGGACGGACGTGACGCGCACACCCTGCTCGGTGTACGAGAACGTGCACTCCGGCAGGATGGCCATCTCCGGAATGAACTGGTTGCCGGAGAAACGCGCGTGCAGGATCGGCACGTGGAAGGGGTCCATCACGTTCTCCCAGTGCTGGAGCCAGTTGAAGTCCAGCTCCACGGGACCGCCCGCGCCGAAGCTGCGGTCGTCGGCGAAGACGGACTCCCCCGCTTCGCGGCTCTCCAGCACGTCGTAGACGGGGAAGGCCGGTTCACGGTCGGGCGGCCCCATGTACGCGAAGATCAGGCCGTGGTACTCACGCAGCGGGTACCACGGTTGGCGGACCCGGTCGCGATACCGGCCGAGCTCCGGCTCGCACGGCTGCTCGAGGCAGTGGCCCTCGGTGTCGAAGACCCATCCGTGGTAGCAGCACCGGATGCCGTCCTGCTCGACTCCGCCGTAGTACAGCGACGCCCCGCGGTGCGCGCAGTCCGGTGCCAGCAGACCGGGCCTGCCCCGACGGGTGCGGAACAGGACGAGGTCCTCCCCCAGGATCCGCAGCCGCTTCGGGGTCGTGGTGGCGTCACCGGAGAGCGCGACGGGTTGCCAGTACCGGCGAAGGACCTCACCGTACGGGGTGCCCGGACCCACCCGGGTCAGCTCCAGCAGCGACGTTCCGGGAGGGCGTCCGTAGGCGGTGCCGACGTCCATGAGGACTCCTTGCTCTCGGTGGGCTTCGGTCGGGCGGCCGGCCGGGGACGACCGCCGTCGGGGACAGCGGTCCGAGAGGTCGGCGCGCCGGTGCCCCGCCTGTCGGAAGTGCGGTGCATCCTGGCGGAGGGGCAGAACAGCGGCCTTCGGCCGGGGTGCCCAGCCAAACGGCCGGAGACCCTCCCGCTCAACGCCGGCTCCATTCAATGAGAAGCCGCCCGCGTCCGCTCACGTCCGAGCAGGCGGGGACCCGGTTCCCGGCGGGCGGTGGCGCCGCGTGTGTGCGGGCCCACTCGGAGCCGGGGTGCGCAACGTCCGCCCGATGCCGCGTGCAGCGGTCAGCAGCGCGGGAACCAGTGTCCAGGGCTGTGCCTCGGCGGTCGGGACGACGACACCGATCGCGGCGACCGCTCCGCCGTCCCGTCCCGGCACCGGTACGGCGATGCTCGTCCCCTGCGGGTGGACGAACCCGTTGCACACGATGTACCCCTGCCGGCGGGCATGCGCCCACAGCCGGCGCAGCTCGTGCGGGTCCGTCGGAGTACGGTCGCTCAGCCGCGTCAGCGGTCCGGCCAGCACCACCTCCTGTCGTGCGGCACCGGCGTGCGCCAGCAGCACGGCGCCGCCCGCCGCCGCGTGTGCGGGCACTCGGCGCCCCGCGTGCAGGAGCAGGCCGCGGAGCGACTCGCGTGCCTTGAGCCACTCCACCACCAGCACGTCGGTGCCCTCCAGGACCGTGAGCTGGGTGTGCTGCCGCGTCGCCGCGTGGACGTCCTCGAGGTAGGGCATGGCGGCCTCGCGCAGGTCCAGGGCCCGGGCGCCCAGCGCGGCGATCTCCCACAGATGGAGGCCTACGCGTACCCGGTGTTCCTCCACGCGCTCCAGGAAGCCCACGTCGAGGAGTTGGGCCACCAGCCGGTGCGCCGTCGGCACAGGCACGGCCGCCCGCCGGGCGATCTCCGCGACCGTCAGCACCCGGCGGTCGTGATCGAAGGTCTCCAGGACCCGCGCGGCACGGGCCAGCACGGACTCACCTGTTTCGCAACGCGGCACTCTCGCCTCCCTCGCGTCGGCCCGGACCGCTGTGTCGGCAGGGCCGCGCCCCCCGTGCGCGCCGCGTCATCGCCGTCCTCGCGGTTCACGCCGCGGTACCGGCCGGTCGCACGGGACGGATGTCGTGGGAGATGCGTCCCGCGGGGAGGCAGGCAGGTCGATCAGAACGCCGCCGCGCACCTCCGGGCAGTGGTGGCTGCCCGGCCCGGGCGCGGTCCAGCCCGCTCCCCGCCGGCCGCTCGGCCTCACCGGCCCGGCTCGACGCCGGCGGTCCGGTTCCCGACGTCCTCGAGGAACGGGATGCCGCGGTCGATCAGCTCCTGAGCAGTCACCGTCGTGAGCCCCTCATGTTCAAGTCACGTCCCACACACGCTGTGGTTCGGATCACACTAGGTGGCGATTTCCGTTACAGTCAAGAGCTGTAAACCAAGGCCCGTGGCACCCGTTCCCGGCCGAGGCGAGGAACCGCCGGGCCGGCGAGGAACTCCAGGCCAGGCCCGCCGCCGCAGCGGGCCCGGACCGCGAGCCCCGCCAGGAGCCGGCACGTCTGACCGACCTCGGTGCAGCGGAAGAGGGCCGGGCGCCGGAGCGGCCCGCACCGGTGCCCCACGAGGCCGGCTCGGCACGGCCGGCGACCCAAGCCGGGCCCTCGTAGCTTCCGACGAACGGCCCGGTGGCGCCGGCCTGCAGGAATCGCCAGTAGAATCGATGCACGTGACTGCTGCGCCCGCAAAGCCCCGTATCCCGAACGTCCTCGCCGGACGCTACGCCTCCACCGAGCTCGCCACGCTCTGGTCGCCCGAGCAGAAGGTGAGGCTGGAGCGGCAGCTCTGGCTCGCCGTGCTGCGCGCCCAGAAGGATCTCGGCATCGAGGTGCCGGACACGGCGATCGCCGACTACGAGCGCGTCCTGGACACCGTCGACCTGGCCTCCATCGCCGAACGCGAGAAGGTCACCCGGCACGACGTGAAGGCGCGGATCGAGGAGTTCAACGCGCTGGCCGGGCACGAGCACGTGCACAAGGGCATGACGTCCCGGGACCTGACGGAGAACGTCGAGCAGTTGCAGATCCGGCTCTCGCTGGAGCTGATGCGCGACCGTACGGTGGCCGTGCTGACGCGCCTGGGCAAGCTGGCCGCGGAGTACGGCGAGCTGGTCATGGCCGGCCGCTCCCACAACGTGGCGGCGCAGGCCACGACCCTCGGCAAGCGGTTCGCCACCGCGGCCGACGAGCTGCTGGTGGCGTACGGACGGGTCGAGGAGCTGCTGGGCCGCTACCCGCTGCGCGGCATCAAGGGCCCGGTCGGCACCGCCCAGGACATGCTGGACCTGCTCGGCGGGGACGCGGCCAAGCTCGCCGAGCTGGAGGGGCGGATCGCGCGCCACCTGGGCTTCTCACAGGCCTTCACCTCCGTCGGCCAGGTCTACCCGCGCTCCCTGGACTACGAGGTCGTCACCAGCCTGGTGCAACTGGCCGCGGCGCCGTCCTCACTGGCCAAGACCATCCGCCTGATGGCCGGGCACGAGCTGGTCACCGAGGGCTTCAAGCCGGGCCAGGTCGGCTCCTCGGCGATGCCGCACAAGATGAACACGCGATCCTGTGAGCGCGTCAACGGCCTGATGGTCGTGCTGCGCGGCTACGCCTCGATGACCGGTGAGCTGGCGGGCGACCAGTGGAACGAGGGCGACGTGTCGTGCTCGGTGGTGCGCCGCGTGGCCCTCCCGGACGCGTTCTTCGCGCTGGACGGCCTGCTGGAGACGTTCCTGACGGTGCTCGACGAGTTCGGCGCCTTCCCCGCGGTGATCGCCCGGGAGCTGGACCGCTATCTGCCGTTCCTGGCGACGACCAAGGTGCTGATGGGCGCGGTGCGGGCCGGCGTCGGCCGCGAGGTCGCCCACGAGGCGATCAAGGAGAACGCCGTCGCCACCGCCCTCGCGATGCGCGAACAGGGTGCCGAGCGCAACGACCTGCTCGACAAGCTCGCCGCGGACGACCGCCTCCCGCTCGACCGTGCACACCTGGACGCCCTGATGGCGGACAAGCTGTCCTTCACCGGCGCGGCCGCCGACCAGGTCGGCACGGTCGTCGTCCGTATCGAGGAGATCGTCAAGCAGCACCCGGAGGCCGCGGCCTACACCCCGGGAGCCATCCTCTGACCCGCCTCACCCCGGCAGACCTCGAGGCCGCCCGCGACCGCCTGGTGCCGGACGTGGTCACGGGCGGCCTGAGGGTGCTGTTCTGCGGTATCAACCCCGGCCTGATGACGGCCGCGACCGGCCATCACTTCGCACGCCCCGGCAACCGCTTCTGGCCGGTGCTGCACCGGTCGGGGTTCACGCCGAGGCTGCTGAAACCCTCGGAGCAGGACGAAGTGCTGTCGTACGGGCTCGGCATCACGAACGTGGTGGCCCGGCCCACGGCACGCGCCGACGAACTGACGGTGGAGGAGTACCGGGAGGGCGGACGGCTGCTGGCCCTGAAGGCGGCGCAGCTGCGGCCCCGGTGGCTCGCCGTGGTCGGCGTCACTGCGTACCGGGCGGCCTTCGGCGACCGCATGGCCCAAGTGGGGCCTCAGGAGCGGATGATCGGCGCCGCGCGGGTTTGGGTCCTGCCCAATCCGAGCGGGCTGAACGCGCACTGGACGGCCGAGACGATGGCGGAGGAGTTCGCACGGCTGCGGGTCGCGGCGGAGACCGCCTAGGCGCCGCCGGGGTGCCGACCGGACGGGCGGTCATGGCGGGTCCGTGTCGGTGACGACCGCGAGCAGTTGGAACGGCAGCTCCCTGTCCCACTGCGACACTCCGAGGGCTATCCACCGGCCCGTCTCCCGCGCCCGCCACAGCTGGACGTCGGGCACGTGACCGCTCAGCGAGGCCCACGGCTCCGGCAGGTCCTCCCCCTCCACCGTCCGATGGAGCACGCTGTACAGGCTGAACTCCCGGGGCGGCCCCCACCGCTCCGTCAGCCGCTCACCCAGTCCGTCCCGGTCGCACGCGTACTGTTCCTCCGCCTCCTCCCGCCGGGTGCCGTCGTCCTCCCAGAAGTCCTCGCTCGTCTCCAACTCGGCTATGCAGTAGCCGGGTCCGGCCGTGCCGACGTCCGTCCTGACCTGCTCGGCGGGGAACGCCCCGGAGCACAGCCGGTCGATCACGGCGAGAGCCTTCGCGATGTCCATGTTTCCCAGTAAACCGGCCACCACTGACAATTGGCGGCGCGTCAGGACCCGGCGCGGGCAGCCGAGGGCGACGTGTCGGGGACGGCGGGCTGCGGGGTCGCGGACCACGGACGGCAGGGTCCCGGCCACGGACGACGACGAGTCCGTGGAGGTGCTGCCCCGAAGATCCGTGGACCCGCCCCGCCCGGTCGCCCCGACGGTCTCGACCGAGGGCTCGGGCGGCGGCGCGAGCCTCGCGGGCCGGGCCCCGCCCGAGGCGCGTGACGAGCCGTACGGACGCCTCGGCGTCCCGGCACTCGCTGGTCCGGTCCGTGCCGAGTACGATCCGGCCAACACGCGCACGAGCTGGGAGGACGGACGGTGGGGCGGCTTACCGGCGGGGATCCCTCGCTGCTGCGAAGGATCAATTCCGCGGTGGTGCTGCACGCGCTGCGTGCCACGGACTGCGCGACGCTCACGGAGATCACCGGGGTGACCGGGCTGTCCCGGCCGACGGTCGAGGGCGTCGTCGAGGACCTCATCGGGGCGGGCCTGGTCGTCGAGACGGCGGCCGAGGAGGGCGCCACCCGGCGTCAGGGACGGCCCGCACGGCGGTTCCGGTTCCGGGCCGAGGCCGGACATCTGCTGGGTCTGGAGATCGGCGCCCACCGGGTCGCCGCACTGCTGTCCGACCTGGACGGCCGGGTGATCGGGGCCCAGGCCAAGGACGTGGACGAGACGGCCGAGGCGGACGAGCGTCTCGAGCGGCTGCGCACCGCGGTGGCCGAGCTGCTGCGCCGCGCCGGCGTCCCGCGCAGCTCGCTGCGGGCCGTGGGGGTCGGCACACCGGGGATCGTCGAGGCGGGCGGCATCGTTCGGCTGGGCACCGCGCTGCCCGGGTGGACGGGTCTGCGCCTCGGCGAACGGCTGAGCCGCTCCTTCAAGTGCCCGGTGCTGGTCGAGAACGACGCCAACGCGGCGGCGGTCGCCGAGCACTGGAAGGGCGCGGCCACCGAGTCCGACGACGTGGTCTTCGTACTGGCCGGGCTGAGCCCCGGGGCGGGGTCGCTGATCGGCGGGCGGCTGCACCGCGGGTTCGGCGGGGCGGCCGGTGAGATCGGCGCGCTGCACCTGCTGGGCCGGGGGGAGACCCCGGAGACACTGCTGTCGACCACGGACCAGCCGCTGCACCCGCTGGACGAGCAGGCGGTGGCGGCGGTCTTCGCGCTGGCCCGCGAGGGCGACCGGCGGGCTCTGGAGGCCGTGGACCGTTTCATCCAGCGGCTCGTCCACGACGTGGCGGCGCTGGTGCTGGCGCTGGATCCGGAATTGGTGGTCATCGGCGGCTGGGCGGCCGGCCTGGACGGCGTCCTGGAGCCGCTGCGCCACGAGCTGGCCCGCTACTGCCTGCGGACGCCGCAGGTGACCCTGTCGATGCTCGGCGAGGCGGCGGTGGCGACGGGTGCCCTGCGGCTCGCCCTCGACCACGTGGAGGAGCAGTTGTTCGCCGTGGAGGGCACGGTGCCGGCCCACCACTGAGCCGGGCAGGCCGACAACCGCCCTGCTGAGCGCCGCCCCCCCGGGACGCCCAGCAGGGCGGTTGTCGGCCGTTCTCAGCCGGCGGTGGTCACGAGGCGCGGCGCTCCGGACCGTGGTCGATCACCACGCCGCCGGACTCCTTGAAGGTCAGTCGGCAGGTGTCCGCGCGGTAGGTGGCCACGGAGAGGGCGGCGGTGCGGCCTCCGGCGAGGAAGCGCGTCGTGACGACGAGGACGGGCGCGCCGGGCAGCCGGTCCAGTTCCTTGGCGTCGTCCGCGCGGGCGGAGCCGAGTTCGACGGCGCGGTCCTGACCCTCCAGGTCCAGGTGCTGCAGCTCGCGCAGCACGGCACGCGCGCGTGCGGTGCCGGACGGGGCGTCGATCGCGGTCAGACCGGGCACCGACGACGCCGGGATGTACAGCAGTTCGGCCGCGACCGGCTGCCCCTGGCTCATCCGGGACCGGCGCACCGTGTGCACGGGCTCGTCGCGGCCGGTCTCCAGGGCGTCGGCGACGGCCGCCGGAGGCACCGACTCCGCGCAGTCCACGGGCTGCCAGGCGTCACCGGCCGCCCCCGGCCATGCCTGTTCCTCGGTGCCGACGGCCACGCCCACGCGCGGCGGCGCGACGGTCGTGCCGACGCCGCGGCGACGCTGCAGCCGGCCCTCCAGCTCCAGTTGTTCCAGGGCCTGGCGGAGCGTGGCCCGGGCGACGCCGAACCGAGCGGCCAGTTCCCGCTCGTTGGGCAGGATCTCCCCGACCGAGAACTCGGATTCCAGTGCCTCACTGAGCACGGTCCTGAGGTGCCAGTACTTCGGCTCCGGCACCGACTCCAGCTGCGTGGTCCCCACCCTGTCCTCCGCGATAGCCCTGGTCCGGCGGCTTTTAGCGCCCTTGTTTATTAAAGGTTGTTGTACTTATCTGCGACGATAGGGCCGCCCCCACCCTTGGTCAATACCAATCCTCGGCCGGGCGCGGGACGGCGCGCCGCACAGTGTTCGCACGGCGTTCGTACGGCGTTCGCACGGGGGCGTCGACCGCCTCGCGGGGGACCGCGCACAAGAGCGCCGGTGCCCTCACGCCGAAGCCCCCGCCGTACGGACGGGGGCTTCGGCGCGGGTGGTGGTGGCCGGGCGTCTCAGGCGGCGGCCAGGAGCCGGAGTTTGTCCGGGTTGCGGATGATGTAGACGGCGAGGACCCGCCCGTCGGCGACGTCCACCTGGACGACGCTGTCGGGTCTGCCCCCGGACAGGACGAGCACGGCCGGGCCGCCGTTGACCTCCAGCCGGCGCAAGGACATGTCCGCGACCCCCTTCTCGGCCACCCCGGCCAGGAAGCGGCCGACCTTGTCGGCGCCCTCCAGGACCCGCAGCGGCGCCTTGGACTTGCCTCCGCTGTCGCCGACCAGGCGGACGTCGGGCGCCAGCAGCGCCATCAGACCCCCCAGGTCGCCGTCGGCCGCGGCGGCCAGGAACCGCTCCGTGAGGTCGCGCCGCTGGACCGGGTCGACGTCGTAGCGCGGACGCCGCTCCTCGACGTGTCTGCGGGCCCGCCCGGCGAGTTGGCGCACCGCCGCCTCGCCCCGGTCGAGCAGCGCGGCGATCTCCGCGTACGGGTAGCCGAACGCCTCCCTGAGGACGAACACCGCGCGTTCGAGCGGTGAGAGCGACTCGAGGACGACCAGCATCGCGAGCGAGACGGAGTCGGCGAGCACGGCCCGCTGCTCCGCGTCCGCGGTGGCGCCCGCGACGTCGGTCGCCAGGGGTTCCGGCAGCCAGGGGCCGACGTACGTCTCGCCCCGGGCCTTGATCCGGCGGAGCCGGTCCATGGCGAGACGCGTGGTGACGCGCACGAGATAGGCGCGCGGCTCCCGCACCGCGCCCCGGTCGGCGCCGGACCAGCGCAGCCAGGCATCCTGGACCACGTCCTCCGCGTCCGCCACTCGCCCGAGCATGCGGTACGCCACGCCCATGAGGACGGGACGGTGCTCTTCGAAGAGGTCTGTCTCGGTTTCGGTGGTCACCGCACCATCCCAGCCGACACCCGCGGCCGTGTCCAGACGGTCACGGAAGCGAGGCGGCGCTGCCCGGGGGCTGCCGAGGACGACGGCGAGAAAGACCTCCTGCGTGGGGCTACCGGCCAGTAGCAATTGCTGACAAGCTGTCTACCCGGCGTCGGCCGCCGAGTCCCCCATCGAGGAGCCCCCATGTCCGCCACCGTCTCCTTCACGGTCCCCTCGCCGCACGGTCCGCGGACCGTGACCCTGTCCTACGCGCGCGTGGGCAGCGGCGAGCCGCTGCTGCTGTTGCACGGCATAGGCCACCACCGGCAGGCCTGGGACCCGGTGGTCCACCTCCTGGCGGCCGAGCGCGACGTGATCAGTGTCGACCTGCCCGGCTTCGGCGCCTCCCCGGCCCTGCCCGAGGGACTGCGGCACGATCTGCCGACGATGAACGTCGCGCTCGCCGCGCTGTGCGAGGCCCTGGAGATCGACCGCCCCCATGTGGCGGGCAACTCCCTGGGCGGCCTGCTGGCTCTGGAACTGGGCCGTGAGAAGCTCGCACGGTCCGTCACCGCCCTCTCCCCGGCCGGCTTCTGGACACAGGCCGAACGGCGCTACGCCTTCGGTGTGCTCCAGGCGATGCGGGCCGTCGCGCGGCGGACTCCGCTGCCGCTGGTCGAACGGCTGGCGCGGACGGCTGCCGGGCGCACCGTCCTGACGAGCACCATCTACGCGCGGCCGGGCCGTCGTTCACCCGAGGCCGTGGTCGCCGAGACGCTCGCGCTGGCGCAGGCCACCGGCTTCGAGCAGACCCTCCGCGCAGGCGTCGACATCCGGTTCACCGACGACGTCCCCGGCATTCCGGTCACCGTGGCCTGGGGCTCCAAGGACCGGCTGCTGGTGCGCCGGCAGGGGGTGCGCGCCAAGCAGATCATCCCCCGCGCCCGGCTGGTGCGGCTGCCCGGCTGCGGACACGTCCCGATGAACGACGACCCGGCGCTCGTCGCCCGCGTGCTCCTCGACGGCAGCCGCTGACCGCCGCCCGACAGGGGCCCACGCCCCTGACCCCAGGGCGACTCCCGTACTCACCAGGGCAGTGCCCGCGGCTTGGGCCACCCCGTAGGAGCCGGTGCCGACGAGGGGTGCGGTGCAGGCCGCCGCGACCGGGATCAGGCCGGAGAAGAGCGTGGCGCGCTCGGCTCCGATCCGCTGCATGCCCAGGTACCAGCACACGAAGCCGACGACGGTGACGACCGCCGCCTGCCACAGCAGCGCCATGGCCTCGCCCGTGCCGGGACGCCGGAGCCAGGCGGTGCCGTCGAGGCAGATCCCGGCGACCGCCGCCTCCACGGATGCCACGCCGCACACCACGGCGGACAGCAGCCGCGGCCCGAGCGGGCGCAGCACCGGGCCGGCGAGGACCGCGAAGCCGACCTCACCGGCCAGCGCGCACGCCGAGAAGGCGATGCCGGTGGCGTCGGTGCGGCCCCACCCCTGCACCGCGAACGCCCCGGCGGCCACCAGCCACGCCCCGTACAGGACGGTCCGCCGCGGCCTCCGCCCGTCCCGGAGCGGGACGAGGACCGCCACGACCAGGGGGGCGCAGCCGACGAAGACCCCCGGCACCGCCGGTTCCGCGGTGCGCTCGGCGGCCAGCACCGCCAGGTTGAAGCCGACCATGCCCACCGCCGCGAGCAGCGCGAGCCGGACCCACTGCCGGGGGCCCAGCCGGCGCAGCCGCCCGGCCGAGCCCCGCCCGGCCACGGGCAGGAGCAGCAGGCAGGCCAGGCCGTAGCGCAGGAACTGGCCGCCGGCGTACGGGTAGTGGCCGAGGACGCTGTTCGCGGTGAAGGACCCTCCGACGAGGACGCAGGCGAGCGCGGCGAGCAGGGCGCCGCGCGAGGCGGTGGCGTTCATGCCGGCGACGCTACGGAGCACGGCGGCCCGGTCTAAGGTCCACATCCATGACGTCATCGGAGACCAATCCGGGCGATGGGGCCGCCTCCGCCGCCTGGGAACTGCTGCTGCCGGCCGCCTCCGCACCGGCACGCGCGCGTGGCCGGTCGCTCCAGGCCGCGTTGCGCGAGGCCGTCCGCTCCGGCCGGCTGGCTCCGGGCACCCGGCTGCCCTCCAGCCGGGATCTCGCGGCGGACCTCGGCGTGTCGCGGGGGCTGATCACCGAGGTGTACGAGCAGTTGGTGGCGGAGGGCTATCTGCGCAGCGGGCGGGGCGCGGGGACGTGGGTGGGCGGCGCCGTACGGGCCGCGCACCCGCGCGCGCGGGACCTCGCCCCCCGCTCCCCCGGTGCCCGCGTGGACTTCGTGCCGGGCGTGCCCGACCTCTCGCTGTTCCCGCGGGCCGCGTGGACGGCCGCGCACCGCTCCGTGCTCGCCGGCCTGCCGCACGACCACCTCGGCTATCCCGACCCGCGCGGGCTGCCCCGGCTGCGCACCGCGCTGGCCGAACTCCTGTCCCGCCGCCGGGGCGTGGTCGCGGACCCGGAGCGGATCGTGGTCGTCTCCGGGGTGACGCAGGCGACGACGCTGCTCGGTTTCGTGCTGCACGCGCGCGGGATCCGCTCCGTGGGCGTGGAGAACCCGGGCAGCCCCCAGCACAGCGCCCTGTACGCGTCGGCCGGCATCGAGACCGTTCCGCTCCCCCTGGACGCGGAGGGTCCCGCCCTCGGGCCGTTGCGCCGCTCGGGCGTACGGGCCGTGACGACGACCCCGGCCCACCAGTTCCCCACCGGCATTGCCTGCTCCGCCCGCCGGCGCGCCGAACTCCTGGACTGGGCGCGGTCGGTGGACGGGATCGTCCTCGAGGACGACTACGACGGCGACTTCCGCTACGACCGCGCCCCTGTGGGCGCCCTCCAGGGCCTCGACCCGGAGCACGTGGTCTACGCCGGGTCGGTCAGCAAGTCCCTGGCACCCGGGCTCCGGCTGGGCTGGATGGTGGTGCCCGAGCGGCTGGCCGACGAGGTCGTCGAACGCAAACGGACCATGGACCTCGGTCATCCGACCCTCGAGCAGGCGTTGTTCGCGCACTTCGTCGAACGCGGCGACTACGACCGGCAACTGCGCCGCTGCCAGCGCGCCTACCGGGAGCGCCGGGACGCGCTCGTCGCCGCCCTTCAGGAGCACTTCCCAGGCGCGCGGCTGTCCGGGATCGCGGCGGGCCTGCACCTGATCGCCGAACTGCCCCGGCGGTACGGCCCGGAGGACCGGTTCCTGGCCCGCGCGGGCGCGGCCGGGATCGCGGTGCGCACGCTGACGGCGTACACGCACGCGCGTGCCGGTGGCTCCGCCGGGGACGACGGCACGGCCGGGGCGTCCGACGGCGTACGACTGGTCCTGGGGTACGCGCACCTGTCGCCGGCGCGGGTGAACGAGGGTGTACGACTGATGCGGGAGGCGGTCGGCGGGTGACCGTCACCCGCGACGGCGGTTGTGCGTCCGGCGGTCACGGCGGGGCGGCCGTGCGCCGCCGTCAGGGCGTGCGGTTCGTGTCCGGCGCGCCGGCGGTCCGGGAGCGCGGGCAGGACGGCGGCGTGCCCTTTCTCGACTCAGGCGCTCCGACCGGGGTGCATCGGACCGCAGGTCCCGTACTCTCTTCGTCCGTGCCGCGCCCCGGCGTCATCCCCCGGGACGCGGCGCGGACCCCGTGCCGACGGCCAACTGCCCCTGCGGCACGGTGTTTCCACGGAGCCGCACCGACCGTCGTCGGTCTCCGTCACGGCCTTCGGCACCCCATCGGTCGCCACGGCGGCAACGGCGCGGATCAACGCTTTACCGGGGCGACACGGGATGTTCGCGATCGCGCAACGCCGGTGCTTCACCGTGGTCGCATGACTGGAGACATGTCGGATGTGACACGGAGAAGGCACGGCCGTCCGGTGCACCACTGGCGGCGGGACATGGTGGAGTTGGCCGCGCTGTTCACGGCCGTCGCGGTGGCGGACGGCGTGGCGAACCTGATCGGGCACGGGCCCGGCGGGCCTGCCCTGTTGCTGATCTCGGCGCCGGCGCTGCTCGCGACGGCGACGTTCCACACCTGGTGGGCACGGCGCCACGGGCACGCGCCCCCGCCGGGGGATACCGGCGCCCGGCCGCTCGCCGGCGAGGGGCGGCAGGCCGGGCCCTCCGTCCCCGCCACGGTGGCGCGGGACGGGGTGGTGACGACGAGCGCGCTGTGGCGGATGCGGACGACGGTGCGGGACGAGCCGGGGTCGCTGGCCGCGCTGTGTGCGGCGCTGGCCGCCCGTCAGGTCGACATCCTGAGCCTGCAGACGCATCCGCTGGCCGAGGGCACGGTGGACGAGTTCCTGCTGCGCGCTCCGGGCCGGACCGAGGCGTCGGAGATCACCCGGGCGGTCGAGGCCGCGGGCGGCGCGGACACCTGGATCGAGCGGGCCGACGCGCACGACCTGGTGGACGCGCCGACACGGCTCCTGGGCCTGGCCACCCGCACCGCCCTGGACGCCGCGGAACTCCCGCTGGCCCTGCGGCAGCTGCTGGGCCGCTACGTCATCCGTTCGCTGCCGGCCCGGCCGTCGGGCGGCGGCCGTGGGCCCGACGAGGTACCGGCCGAGGGAGTGCTGGAGGACACGGTGCTGCGGCTGCGGGCGCCGGAAGGCGGAGTGATCACCGTGGAGCGGCCGTATCTGCCCTTCACGCCCGCCGAGTTCGCACGGGCCCGCGCGCTGGTGGAGCTGGACAGCCGGCTCGGACCGCGCGTCCCGCGCGGCCGGGACGTGCTGACGCTGCCCGAGGGCGAGGCGATCACCGTGCGGCGGGCCGACAGGAGCGATCTCAGGGCCGCCCGGCAGATGCACGAGCGATGCTCGGCGCGGACGCTCGGCCTGCGCTACCACGGGCCGGTCCACGACGTCGACCGCTATCTCGACCACCTGCTCAGCCCACGCTTCGGACGCACGCTCGCCGCGCAGACCGCGCGGGGACGGATCGTCGGCCTCGGCCATCTGCTCTGGGACGGCGACGAGACCGAGGTCGCGCTCCTGGTCGAGGACGACTGGCAGCGGCGCGGCATCGGCGCCGAACTGCTGGGCCGGCTGGTGGGCATGGCCGTCGAGGCGGGCTGCGCGAGCGTCTACGCCGTGACGCAGGCGTCGAACACGGCGATGGCCGCGGCCATGCGCGGCCTGGGCCTGCCGCTGGACTTCCGGATCGAGGAGGGCACCCTCGTGATCACCGCCCGTCTGGACACCGTCCCGGCGTCCTGCCGGCTGCCGTACGCCGGCCGGCGGGAGGAGTACGACGGCACCGCCCTGCCCGACTGACCCGCCCCACCGATCCCCGGCCGGCCGCACCGCGCGGGACCCGGCGGCGAGAGGGTGTGCGGTCCGGCGAAGTCGCCGGGCCACACACCCTCTTCCTGCCGCCCGCCGTTCAGCTCATCGCCTCGTGCAGCCCCTTCACCGCGGGCGACCCGGACGGCGGTTGCCCCAGGGCCGTGTCCAGGTCGGCCCACAGGTCCTCGACGTCCTCCAGGCCGACCGACATGCGCAGCAGCCGGTCGCTGACCCCGGCGCCGCGCCGGTCCTCCGCGTCCACGATGCGGTGGCTGATGGAGGCCGGGTGCTGGATCAGCGTGTCGACGCTGCCGAGGCTGACGGCGGGGGTGATCAGCCGGACGCCGCCGATGACCGCGTGCGGGTCGCCGTGCACCTCGAAGGCGACCATCGCGCCGCCGATGCGCGGATAGTGCACCCGGGCCACCCGCGGATCGGCCGCCAGCCGGGCCGCCAGGTCGGCGGCGGTGGCGGAGGCGGCCCGCACCCGCACCGGCAGCGTGGACAGGCCGCGCAGCAGCAGGTACCCGGCGAGCGGGTGCAGGACGCCGCCGGTGGCGAAGCGCACCTGCCGCAGCCGCCCGGCGAGTTCCTCGTCGCACGCCACCACACCGGCCATGACGTCCCCGTGTCCGCCCAGGTACTTGGTGGCACTGTGCAGCACCAGCCGGGCACCGTGCTCGACCGGGCGCTGGAGCACCGGCGTGGCGAAGGTGTTGTCGGCCAGCAGCGGGACGGAGCCGCAGGCGTGGGCGACGGCCCGAAGATCCACCTCGGCCAGCGTCGGGTTGGCCGGGGACTCCACCATGACCAGTCCGGTGTCCGGGCGCAGCGCGTCACCGATGCCCGCCGGGTCGGTCCAGGTCACCTCGGTGCCCAGCAGACCGGCGGTGAGCAGGTGGTCGCTGCACCCGTACAGGGGCCGTACGGCCACGACGTGGCGCAGGCCCATGGCGGACCGGGCGAGGAGGACGGCGCTGAGCGCGGCCATGCCGCTGGCGAACGCGACCGCCGCCTCGGTGCCCTCCAGCCGGGCCAGCGCGGTCTCGAAGCGGGCGACGGTCGGGTTGCCGAGCCGCCCGTAGACCGGCGGGCCGTCGAGTTCGGCGCCGTCGCCGGCGAAGGCGTCGATACGGGCGGCCTCCGCCCGGCTGTCGTAGGAGGGGTAGGTGGTGGACAGGTCGATCGGCGGGGCGTGCAGTCCCTGGCGGGCGAGGTCGTCCCGGCCGGCGTGCACGGCCTCGGTGGCCAGTGCTCTGGGTGCGGCGGTGCGCACGTCGTCGTACGCGGTGGTGCGCGCGGAGTCGAGGGGCGTGTCCATGACCGCAGGGTGAACAACCGTCGAGGATCCGGCCGGGAACTCCGTGCTACGTTCGGCACATGGCCGAATCCGTCGAACTGGACGCGGTGGATCTCCATCTGCTGCGCCTGTTGCAGAACGACGCCCGGATCACCTACCGGGATCTCGCCGCCCAGGTCGGGGTGGCGCCGTCGACCTGCCTGGACCGGGTGACCCGGCTGCGCCGGTCGGGCGTCATCGTCGGCCACCGCCTCCGGCTCGACCCCGCCACACTGGGCCGGGGTCTTCAGGCACTGCTGTCGGTGCAGGTCAGACCGCACCGCCGGGAACTGGTGGGGCCGTTCGTGGAGCGTATCCGGGCGCTGCCGGAGTCGTTGTCGGTGTTCCATCTGACCGGGCCGGACGACTATCTCGTCCATGTCGCCGTCGCGGACATGGCGGATCTCCAGCGGCTGGTGCTGGACGAGTTCACGGCCCGGCGGGAGGTGGCCCGGGTGGAGACCCGGCTGATCTTCCAGCAGTGGGACTGCGGCCCCCTGTTGCCGCCGGGCGCGGAGACGGCCACCCCCGAGACCGGTAAACCGGGCTGACGCGGCGCCCGTCCTCGTACGAGGATGGGCGTCATGTCAGAGACCACCAGCGCGCTTCCCCGTCAGATCGCCGACGCCTACGTCGACGAACTCATCGCCCTCGACCCGATCACCGGCACCTACCTCGGCGTGAAGGAGAGCTCGAGCAAGCTGCCCGACACCTCGCCCGCCGGCCAGGAGGCGCTGGCAGAGCTCGCGCGCACCACGCTGGCCCGCCTGGACGAGGCCGAACGCGGGCCCGGCGCGGACAGTGACATCGAGCGCCGCTGTGCGCGCCTGCTGCGCGAGCGGCTCACCGCGGAACTCGCCGTGCACGACGCCGACGAGGGTCTACGCGCGGTGAGCAACATCCACAGCCCCGTGCACTCGGTGCGCGAGGTCTTCACGATCACCCCCACCGACACCGACGAGGACTGGGCGGCGATCGCCGAGCGACTGCGTGCCGTACCCGCCGCGCTGCGCGGGTACCGCGAGTCCCTGGCCCTCGGCCTGGAGCGCAAGCTGTACGCGGGCCCGCGGCCGACCCAGACCTTCGTCGAGCAGCTCACCAAGTGGTCGGACACGAACGGCCAGGGCCGCGGCTGGTTCGAGGACTTCGCCGCCGCCGGTCCCGAGTCCCTGCGCGGCGAACTCGACGAGGCCGCCCGGGCGGCGACCGCGGCCGTCGTCGAACTGCGCGACTGGATGCGCGACGTGTACGCGCCGACGATCGAGGGCAGCCCGAACACCGTCGGCCGCGAGCGCTACGCCCGCTTCTCGCGGTACTTCAACGGCACGGACCTGGACCTCGACGAGGCGTACGCGTACGGCTGGTCGGAGTTCCACCGGCTGCTCGGCGAGATGCGGCAGGAGGCCGAGAAGGTCCTGCCCAGCGCCGAGACCCCGTGGGTGGCGCTCGCCCATCTCGACGCCCACGGCGCGCACATCGAGGGTGTGGACGAGGTCCGCGCCTGGCTCCAGGGCCTGATGGACGAGGCCATCGACGCGCTCGACGGCACCCACTTCGAACTGGCCGAGCGGGTCCGCAGGGTGGAGTCCCGCATCGCGCCGCCCGGCGGTGCCGCCGCGCCCTACTACACGGCGCCGTCCCCCGACTTCTCCCGCCCGGGCCGGACCTGGCTGCCGACCATGGGGCAGACCCGGTTCCCGGTCTACGACCTGGTGTCCACCTGGTACCACGAAGGCGTCCCCGGCCACCACCTCCAGCTCGCGCAGTGGGCACACGTCGCCGACAACCTCTCGCGCTACCAGGCGACGGTGGGCATCGTCAGCGCCAACGCCGAGGGCTGGGCGCTGTACGCGGAACGCCTGATGGACGAGCTCGGCTTCCTCACCGACCCGGAGCGGCGGCTGGGCTACCTGGACGCGCAGATGATGCGGGCGGCCCGCGTCATCATCGACATCGGCATGCACCTGGAGCTGGACATCCCGGCCGACTCGCCCTTCCATCCCGGTGAGCGCTGGACGCCGGAGCTGGCGCAGGAGTTCTTCGGCGCGCACAGCAGCCGTCCGCGGGACTTCGTGGCGAGCGAGCTGATCCGCTATCTGTCGATGCCCGGCCAGGCGATCGGCTACAAGCTGGGCGAGCGGGCCTGGCTGCTCGGCCGCGAGAACGCCCGGAAGCGGCACGGCGACGCGTTCGACGCGAAGGCCTGGCACATGGCGGCCCTGTCCCAGGGGTCGCTGGGGCTGGACGATCTGGTGGACGAGCTGTCCCAGCTCTGACCTCGGCCCTGTATCCCGCGCAGGGCGACCGGTGTCCGGCCGCTCTGCGCGGGTTCGTCCCGCGGTTCAGCAACCGCAGTCGTCGCCGCCGACCGGCGCCGTCAGCGGGTCGGCGGCGCGGCGGTCCTCGCCCCGCCACGTCTCGTACGCGAAGCCCTCGCGCACCCAGTACTCGAATCCGCCGAGCATCTCCTTGACCCGGTAGCCGAGTTCGGCGAGGGCGAGGGCGGCGCGGGTGCCACCGTTGCAGCCCGGGCCCCAGCAGTAGGTGACCACCGGGACGGACCGGTCGAGCAACGCCTCGGCCTGCTCGGGGATCAGCGCGGTCGGCAGGTGCACCGCGCCGGGGACGTGCCCCTGGTCCCAGGCTTCGGTGGAGCGGGAGTCGAGCAGGACGAAACCGGGGTCGCCGCCGGCCGCGAACGCGGCGGCGACGTCGGACACGTCGGCGTGGAGGGCGAGGCTCGCCCGGAAGTGGGCGGCGGCCTGAGCCGGAGGGGCCGGCGGGACCCGCAGCACCGGGTGGGCGGCGAGCGATGCGGAGCCGGCGGCGGTGGATACGGCGGTCATCGTGAGGTCCTTCCCCGAGCGGTCTCGACATCCGGAAATCTACGGCCGGTGATCATCTCCAGGAAGGAGCGATCCACGGCGGATCTCTTGATCGGCCGTGGATGTTCCTGGTATCCATCGCCCATGGCCGCTTTTTCCCCGGACGCCACCGACTGGCGCATTCTCGACGTCCTCCAGCGGGACGGGCGGGCCAGCTTCGCCGAGCTGGCGCGGGCGGTGTCGATGTCCCCGAGCGCGGTCACCGAGCGGGTGCGCCGCCTGGAGGAGGCGGGCGTCATCCAGGGGTACGCGGCCGTGGTCGACCCGGAGCGGCTGGGGATGTCGATCCTGGCCTTCGTCCGGCTCCGCTACCCCAACGGCAACTACAAGCCCTTCCACGACCTGGTGGCCGCCACTCCCGAGATCCTGGAGGCGCACCACGTGACCGGCGACGACTGCTTCGTCATCAAGGTGGCCGCGCGCTCCATGCGCCACCTGGAGGAGCTGTCCGGCAGGATCGGCGCGCTGGGTTCGGTGACCACGAGCATCGTGTACTCCTCGCCCCTGCCCCGCCGCCCCCTCGGCCGCTGAGGGCCTACGGGCGCGCAGAACGGCGGCGAGCAGGGTCAGGCCGCTCCGCGCTGCCGCACCGTCGAGCCCGACCGGCCCTTGACGACCTCCAGTTGGGCGTGGATCCGGCGGCGCAGGTCGGCGACATGGCTGACGATGCCGACGCTGCGGTCGCGTTCGCGCAGGGAGTCCAGGACGTCCAGGACCTCGTCCAGGGTCTGGTCGTCCAGGCTGCCGAAGCCCTCGTCGATGAAGAGGGTGTCCAGCCGGACGCCGCCGGCCTCGTCGGTGACGACGTCGGCGAGTCCGAGGGCGAGGGCGAGCGAGGCGAAGAACGTCTCCCCGCCCGACAGGGTCGCGGTGTCCCGCTCGCGCCCCGTCCAGGCGTCGACGACGTGCAGTCCGAGGCCGCTGCGCCCGCGTCCGGTCCGGTCGTCGGAGTGGACCAGGGTGTAGCGGCCGGACGACATGCGTTGCAGCCGGGCGGTCGCGGCGGCCGCCACCTGTTCCAGGCGGGCGGCGAGGACGTAGGACTCCAGGCGCATCCTGCGCTCGTTGTCGGCCGAGGTTCCCGCGGTGAGCGCGGCGAGCCGGGCCACGCGGTCGTGCTCCTGGCGCAAGGGTGCCAGGCGGCGTACGCCGGTGGCCGTGCGGGCGGACAGCCGGTCGAGTTCGGCGCAGCGCCGGGCGGCGGCGTCCCGGGCGGAGGAGGCCTCGCGCAGTCGCAGGCTCGCGGCGGCCGCGGCGGTCTCCGCCGCCGTGGGGTCGGCGGGCTCGCGCCCGGCGGCGGCCACGGTGTCGGCCTCGGCGAGGACGGCGCGGACGGCGGCCTCCTCGGCGTGCCGGGCGTCCAGGCGGTGCTGGAGTTCGCGGTGGGCGACGTCGTCCAGAAGCGCGGCGACCGCGGCCCGCGGGGTGTCGAAACCGGCCCGGAACGCGACCTCGGCGAGCCGCCCGTCGGCGTCCTTGAGCCGTTCGGCGCTCTCCTCGGCGGCGCGCGCGGCGTCCGCGGCGTCGGTGAGGAGCCCCACCTGGCGCTCCAGTTGGGCGGCCCGTGCGGTGACGCTCGGGGCGGTGCCTCTGGCCTCGGCCAGCTCGGTCTCCAGGGTCGCCTGTTCGCGGTCCAGGGACTCCTTGCGGGTCAGCCGGGCCGCCGACCTGATCTCGGCCTGACGGCGGTCGGCGAGCCGGCGTTCGTGCTCCTGCTCCGCCCGGCGCAGCTCCTCCCGCGCGGCGTGCAGTCCGGAGGCCTCCTGGCGTGCCCGCGTGAGCTCGCGCTCCAACGTCTCCGCCTCCTCGGCGAGTCGCGCCGTCGGCGCGTCGCCCGCCTCGGCGGTGGCGGCGGCCAGTCGCTCGCGCAGGGCGGCGAGCCGGCGCTCGTGGTCGGTGCGCCGTTCCTCGGCGTCCTGGAGGCCCGCCAGGGCCCGCTCCTCCGCCTCCCGGTCAACGTGACCGGTGACCCGGCGCGCGGGCGCGGGGTGGTCGGTGGCGCCGCAGACCGCGCAGGGCTCGCCGCCGGTGAGGTTCGCGGCGAGCTCGGCGGCGATCCCGTTCAGCCGCTGCTCCTTCAGGTCCAGCCAGTGGTCCTTGGCGCGCACGGCGCGTTCGGCGGAGTCGAGGGCGCGTCGCTGCGCCTCGTCGACGTCCCCGCGGAGCTGGTCGCGCAGCCTGGCCGCGCCGAGCCGGGCCTGGGCTCCCTCGCGTCGCACGGCGAGCTGGTCCGCCTGTCCGGCCGCCTCCTGGGCGGCCTCCGCACGAGCCCGGAGTCCGGCGCGGGTGTGCTCCCATCCGGCGAGCCAGGCCTCGGCCTCCTGCAGCATGTCCTCGTCGGCGCGCTCCTGGCGGTCCGCTTCCGCGCGCTCGGCGACGAGGTCGGCCAGGCGCCGCTCGGCGCGGCGGGCCGACTCCAGTCCGCCGAGTTCCTCGGCTGCCCGGCGCGCCGCGGCGGCCAGTCCGGCCGCGCCGGCGTCGGCGAAGCTCTCGGGCAGCAGTGCACGCGCGCGTGCCTCGGCGGCGGCGGCCCGGCGGTGCGCGGCGTCGGCGGCCTCCCGCAGCTCCAGCGCCGGTGCCACGGTCTGCGCCTTGCGCCCCTGTTCCATCCGCTCCCGTGTGCGGCGGTGCTCCTCGGCCTGTTCCTCCAGGCGTGCGGCGCGCTCCCGTGCCTCGGTGATCCGGCGTTGCAGCCGGGCCAGTTCGCGTACGTCGTGCAGGGCGCGCTCGGCGGCGGTGTGGGTGGTCTCGGCGGCCGTGAGCCGGATCCGGGCGATGTCCAGCCGCTCGCGCGCGGTACTGCGGGCGACGGCGGCTGCGGTCAGCACGGCCTCGGCCAGTCCCGGCTCGCCGGGCGTCAGCTCCGGCAGCTCCATGGTGTCGCCGGCCGCCTGCTGCATGCGGTGGGCGTCGGCCAGCAGCGCGGCGTCGCCCTCGCGGACCTGGGCCTCGGTGGCGCGCCGGCGCTCGGCGAGGCGCTTTTCCACCTCGGCGAAACGGTGGGTGTCGAACAGGCGACCGAGCAGCTTGCCGCGGGCCTCGGCGTCGGCGCGCAGGAAACGGGCGAAGTCGCCCTGCGGCAACAGCACGACCTGGCAGAACTGTTCGCGGCTCATGCCGAGCAGCTGGGTGATCTCCTCGCCGATCTCCTGGTGGGAGCGGCTGAGGTCCTTCCAGGCGCCGTTGGTCGCGTCGTACTCGCGCAGCCAGGTCTGCGCCTTGTCGACGGTGGTGCCGGTGCCGCGCCGCTTGGGCCGGGCCCAGGGCGGCTGCCGGGTGATCTCCAGGCGGCGTCCGGCGACGGTGAGGTCGAGGGTGACCTCGGTGCGGGTGCCCGTGGCGGCGTGGTCGCTGCGCAGGGTGATCCCCTGCCCGCTGCCCTGCCGTACGCCGGGCACCGAGCCGTACAGGGCGTAGCACACGGCGTCCAGTACAGACGTCTTACCGGCCCCGGTCGGTCCGTGCAGCAGGAACAGTCCGGCGGCCGACAGGGCGTCGAAGTCGATGCTCTGGGCGCCCCCGAACGGCCCGAAGGCGGTGATGTCGAGCCGGTGCAGCCTCACCGCGCCACCTCTTGCTCCGCCTGGTCGGCGCGTACGGCGTCGAAGGCCTCGCGCAGGACGGCCCGTTCGTGTGCGTCGGGTCCCGCGCCGCGCACATGGGTCACGAAGTCCTCGGCGATCTGCTGGTCGCTTCGGCCCGCGAGCCGGCGGGCGTAGGACACGTCAGGGTCGCCGGGGGTGCGGTCGGGGTCGAAGACGAGGCTGAGGGTGTGCGGGAAGCGCTCGGCGAGGCGGGCCATCGGGTCGGCCGGGCGCACCGGGTCGGTGAGCGTGGCCTCCACCCAGGCGTCCCGGTGGCGGGCGAGACCGGGGTCGGCGAGCAGTTCCTCCAGTGTGCCCCGGAGCCGGGCCAGCGGGCGCGGGACCGGGCAGCCGACCCGCTCGGCGGTGACCCGGCCGTCGGCGTCGAGGTCGACCAGCCACATGGTCTTGTGGTGGCCGGCCTCCGAGAAGGAGTACGGCAGCGGGGACCCGGAGTACCGCACGCGCTCGGTGATCGTCTGGCAGCCGTGCAGATGCCCCAGTGCGGCGTAGTCGACGCCGGCGAAGACGCCCGCGGGAACGGCGGCCACCCCGCCGACGGTGATGTCCCGCTCGCTGTCGCTGGCCTCGCCGCCGGTCACGAAGGCGTGCGCGAGGACGACGGATCGGGTGCCGGGCACGCGCGTCGCGAGGTCGGCGCGCACCCGGTCCATGGCGGCGGCGAGCACGGCCTCGTGCCCCGCCTTCTCGACCCCGAAGTGGTCCTTGACCAGAGCCGGTTCCAGGTACGGGAGGCCGTAGAAGGCCACGTCGCCGTGCGCGTCGGACAGCACCACCGGTGTGGCGCACGCCGCGGGCTCGGTACGCAGGTGGATGCCCGCGCGGTCGATGAGCCCCGCACCGACGCCGAGCCGGCGCGCGGAGTCGTGGTTGCCGGAGATCATCACCGTGGGCACGCCGAGGGCGGCCAGGCGGTGCAGGGCGTCGTCGAACAGCTCGACGGCGGCCAGCGGGGGCACCGCGCGGTCGTACACGTCTCCCGACACGACCACCGCGTCGACGCCGCGCTCACGCACGGTCGCGACGAGATGACCGATGAACGTGGCCTGGGCCTCGAGCATGCTCACCCGGTGGAAGGACCGGCCCAGGTGCCAGTCGGACGTGTGCAGCAGCCTCATGATCCCCGAGACTAACGGCAGGGTCCGACATCACGGGCGGTAACTCCCGTATCAGCCGTCATGCGCGGTCAAGTACGGAACCATCACTGGCGAAATGCCCGTTTCGTCAGGCATCGCCATAGGTCTCTCCGCCCAGTTCGAATCCGGCCGTGCCCGCCGTCGCGTCGGCGAGCCATGCCCGGAAGGCGTCCACATCGGCGTCGGGCAGGCCGATCTCGATCGTCACCGCCTCGCCGTAGCGGACGTCCCGCACCTCGCGCCCGGTCGCTCTCAGGTCGTTCTGCACCTTGCCGGCACGCTGGTGGTCGACGCGGACCGTGGCGAGGCGGAAGCGCCGGCGCGTCAGGGTGCCGAGCGCGTCCAGCGCCTCCCCGACGGCTCCGCCGTAGGCACGGATGAGGCCGCCCGCGCCGAGCTTGACGCCGCCGTAGTAACGGGTGACGACGGCGACGACGTAGCGCATGTCGCGGCGCAGCAGCATCTGGAGCATGGGCACCCCGGCGGTGCCGCCCGGTTCCCCGTCGTCACTGGCCTTCTGGATGCCGGCGTCGGCGCCGATGACGTAGGCCCAGCAGTTGTGCGTGGCGTCCGCGTGTTCCTTGCGGACGGCCGCGATGAAGTCCTGGGCCTCCTGCTCGGTGGCCGCCGGGGCGAGCGCGCACAGGAAGCGGGAACGGTTGACCTCGGTCTCGTGCACGCCCGGGCGGGCGACTGTGCGGTACTCGTCCTGCATCCGACCAGCCTAAGGGCTGTCCCGCAATCCCCGGCAGGCGGTCGACGCGAGCATGACGGCAGGACCCGGGCGGCCTCGCTGACGGCCGGGGTGCCCGTCCACGGCAGGGAGGCCGGGACGCGGTGACCCGTTACGACCCGCCCTTCGTGCCCCGCGGCACGGTCAGCCCGGTCAGCAGGGCGGTACCCGGGGCGAGCAGGTGCCAGCCGGTGCCGTGCCAGGTGAGCACGGCGAACGCGGAGGTGGGGAACTTCACCCGGAGCCGCTCCAGCGTGTCGTCCAGGCCCTCCCCGGCGAGACGGAGGACCAGTTCCTCCAGGCCCGGGTTGTGCCCGATGAGCAGCAGCGTCTCCACCTCCGGCGGCGTCTCGCGCACGACCTCCAGCAGGGTGGGGACGTCGGCGCCGTACAGCCGCGCATCGAGGCGGACCGACGGCGGGGTGCCCCACTCGGCGGAGGCCAGCTCCCAGGTCCGGCGGGCGCGCAGGGCCGTGGAGCACACCGCGAGGTCCGGCAGGAAGTCGGAGTCGGCGAGCGCGCGGCCCGCGGCCGGGGCGTCCCGGCAGCCACGCGGCGCGAGCGGGCGGTCGTGGTCGGCGACACCGGCGGGCCGGGCGGACTTGGCGTGCCGCAGGACCACCAGGCGGCGCAGCGGGCCGCCTCCCACGCGGGCGCTCACGGCGCGCGCCCGACGTCGCGGGTGAGGTCCAGCCCGAGCAGGCGGTCCGCGTAGGCGTACGTCTCGAAGCGGGCGCCGTCCGCGAGGTCCGGCCGGGTCTCGACCCACTCCAGCACCCGGAGCGTCGCCGGGACGTCCAGGTCGTCCTCCCAGCTTCCGCGCAGCCGGCCGCGCACGTCGTCGGGGATGGGGCGGGAGGGCTGCCGGGCCCAGTGGGCGACCGCGCGGCGCCACCGGGCGAGCGTCCGGGCGGCCTCGTCCAGCGCGTCGGCGTCGAGCCGCAGGGGCAGGGTGCGGCGGCGGACGAGCAGGGCGAGGCGCAGGGCGGCGGGGTCCGTGTCGGCCGCCCAGGTGAGGGGTACGGCGGCGTCCACGGGTGCGACGGCCAGCCGGACACCCTCGGACGCGGTCTCCTCGGCCTCACCGGCCACGTGCACGACCTGTGCCTCGCCCAGCGCGGCACCCAGCCCGCGGCTGTCCTCGAAGGGCCGGATGCCGAGGGTCCCGGCGGCCGCCCGCAGCTCCGCCTGCTCGCGTTCGCCGGTCAGCAGGGCCCACACCGGTGTGCCGCCCAGCTCCAGGGCGCGGACGAGCAGGTCGGCGACGAGGAGCACCCGCAGCCCGGAGGCGTCGAAACCGGACGCGCGGACCTCGATGCGGGTCAGGCCACGGCGGGCGGGGGCGGCGTCCACGGGCTCGCCGGTTCGTACGTCGGTGATGCGCAGCACGGCCCGAGCGTAGGCCCCCTGCCGGCCGTGTGCAGGCCCACGGCCCACATTCCGGGCAGCGTGCCGCTTCCGGCCGATCGGGGAATCGACCGGCCGGGGGTGCTGTTGGCGCAGTCGGCAACGTTCCCCGAGACGCGAGGAGACCTGTGGTGTACGGAGATGCGGCGACGGTCCGGAAGATCCTGACCGAACTCGGTGACACCTGGGCCGTCGTGGGCCTGTCGAACAACCGCGACCGTGCTGCGTACGGCGTGGCGCAGGTGCTCCAACGGTTCGGCAAGAAGGTCGTCCCGGTCCACCCCAAGGCGGAGACGGTGCACGGCGAGCAGGGCTACGCCTCCCTGGCGGACATCCCCTTCGACGTGGACGTGGTGGACGTCTTCGTCAACAGCGACCTGGCCGGGCCGCTGGCCGACGAGGCGGCCGCCAAGGGCGCCAAGGCGGTGTGGTTCCAGCTCGGCGTCGTCGACGAGGCCGCCTACGAGCGGACCAGGGCGGCCGGCCTGGAGATGGTCATGGATCGCTGCCCGGCGATCGAGATTCCGCGCCTGGGCACCGGACCGGCCTGACCACGGTCACACCCCGCTCCCGTACGGTGTCCCGCCGGCCGCGCCTCCACCACGTGGGGCGCGTCTGACGGGACACCGTCATAATGCCCGGGTGACTCAACCCTCCCCCCACCCCAACTCCCCCGACCCTGAACGCTTTCCGGTCGTCATCGTCGGCGCCGGACCGGCGGGGCTCACCGTCGGCAACATCCTGCGCGCCGCCTCCGTCGACTGCCTGATCCTGGAGACGGAGTCCCGGCGGTTCATCGAGCAGCGGCCCCGCGCCGGGGTCCTGGAGGAGTGGGCCGTACGCGGCCTGGAACGCCGTGGCCTGGCAGCGAACCTGCTGGAGCGGGCCGGCCGGCACACCGCGTGCGAGTTCCGCTTCGACGGCGCCGGCCACCGCTTCCCACACACGGAACTGACGGGCCGTCACCACTTCGTGTACCCGCAACCGCTGCTCGTGACGGACCTGGTGGGCGAGTACGCCGACGTCCGAGCCGGCCGGATCCGCTTCGGCGTGCGGGAGGTGACGCTGCACGACACCGACTCGGACCGGCCGTCGGTGTCGTACCTCTGCCCCGAGACCGGGCGACGGCGGGTGGTCCACTGCGACTTCGTCGCCGGATGCGACGGGGCCCGCGGGGTGAGCCGGTCCGTGCTCGTCCCTGAGCGGGCCCGGCCGGCTCGGCACGACTACGGCATCGGCTGGCTGGCGCTGCTCGCCGAGGCCCCGCCGTCCTCCGACTGCGTGCTCTTCGGCGTCCACCCGCGCGGCTTCGCCGGTCACATGCCCCGCAGCGCGGACGTGACCCGCTACTACCTCCAGTGCCGGCCCGGCGACGATCCGCGGAACTGGCCGCACGAGCGCGTCTGGTCGGAGCTGCGGCAGCGGCTCGCCGCGGCGGACGCCCCGCCGCTCACGGAGGGCCGGCTGCTGGAGCAGCGGGTGCTCGACATGCACGACTACGTCGTGGAACCGATGGCCTCCGGGCGGTTGTTCCTGGCCGGTGACGCGGCGCACCTGACGGCGCCCATCGCGGCCAAGGGCATGAACCTCGCCCTGCACGACGCCTTCCTGCTGGGGGACGCGCTCGCCGCGCACGTCACCCGGGGCGACGAGGGCGGCCTGGCCGGCTATTCGGCGGCGTGCCTGCGGCGCGTGTGGGACTACCAGGAGTTCTCCCAGTGGCTGTCCGGCATCTACCACGGCACCGCATCGGGCGATCCGTTCCACGCGGGCACCACGCTCGCCCGGCTGCGCCGTCTGTTCACCTCGCCGGCCGCGGCGGCCGCCTTCGCCGAGCAGTACCTCGGCACGGCGGGCCGCTTCTGAGGACGGCCGCGGGGCCGAACGCCGATCGACGGCCGCCCGAGGCCGAGCACCGGTCGACGGCCGCCGAAGGCCGATCTCCCGGTGCACGGCCGCCGATCGCCGGTCGTCCGCCGTCAGTGGTGCGGCAGGCGGGTCAGTCGTGCGGCGGCCGGTCGCCGAGCCGGTGGTCGGCCACGTTCAGCGCCTCGGCGACCAGGCGGCGCAGATGGCCGTCGTGCAGGGAGTAGATCACCCGGCGGCCCTCCTTGCGGGTGGCCACGAGCCCGGCCAGCCGCAGCCGCGCCAGGTGCTGGCTGACGGCGGGGCGGGCCGCGCCGCACGCCTCGGTGAGCGTGGTGACATCGGCTTCGCCCGAGGTCAGCGCGTGCAGCAGGGCGAGCCGGGTGCGGTCGCCGAGCAGGGCGAGCAGTTCGGCGGCGAGCGCGATCTGCTCCTCGCCCGGGGTGCGCGGGTGCGCATGGTGCGCAGGTGACAGGTGCATGCGTGCGCTCATACGCACATAATGTCGTCGTGGGCGTCCGGCGTCCACCTCCCGCGCACCGGAAGGGGAACGACGTGAGCGACCGGCACCACCCCCATGGCGACGACCACAGCGACCACCACGGCCACGACCACAGCGACCACAGCGACCACAGCCACGGTCATGCGCACCACCGCCCCCACTCCCAGGCACGGGCGTCCCTCCGGCACCGTCTGCGGCACCTGCTGACCCCGCACTCCCACGAGACCGCGGACAAGCTCGACCCGGCGCTGGAGTCCTCGGCGCGCGGCCTGCGGGCCCTGTGGGTCTCGCTGGCCGCCCTGGGGGCGACCGCCCTCGTCCAGGCGCTGGTGGTGGTGGGTTCCGGCTCGGTCGCCCTGCTCGGCGACACGGTGCACAACGCGGCCGACGCCCTGACCTCCGTGCCGCTCGGCATCGCCTTCGTGCTGGGCCGCAGGGCCGCGACCCGCCGCTTCACCTACGGCTACGGGCGCGCCGAGGACCTGGGCGGTCTGGTGATCGTGCTGACGATCGCGGCGTCGGCGATGTTCGCGGCATGGGCGGCGGTCGATCGGCTCCTCGAACCGCGCCCTGTGCAGCACCTCCCGGCGGTGGCCGCGGCGGCCCTCGCCGGGTTCGCGGGCAACGAGTGGGTGGCCCGGTACCGGATCCGTGTGGGCCGGGCGATCGGCTCGGCGGCACTCGTCGCCGACGGGCTGCACGCGCGTACGGACGGCTTCACCTCGCTGGCCGTGCTGCTGGGCGCGGGCGGCGCGGCGCTGGGCTGGCAGGCGGCGGACCCGGTCGTGGGGCTGGCGATCACCGCGGCGATCGCGCTGGTGCTGCGTGACGCGGCGCGCGAGGTGTTCCGGCGGATGATGGACGCCGTCGACCCGGCCCTGGTGGACCGGGCGGAGCGGGCCCTGCGCCAGGTGCCCGGGGTGCACGCCGTGGGTGAGCTGCGGCTGCGCTGGATCGGGCACCGGCTGCGGGCGGAGGTCGCGGTGGTGGTGGACGGCGAGGCGACCCTGCGCCAGGCCCACGCGGTCGCCGTCGACGCCGAGCATGCCCTGCTGCACGCCGTGCCCCGGCTCACCGCGGCCCTGGTCCACGCCGACCCGGCCCCAGCCCCGGGCGCATCCGACCCGCACCTGGCCCTCGCCCACCACGCCTCACCCTGAACGAACGCGGCGCGGGGCCGTGATCAGATCCCCAGACCGTCCAGCACCACCGCGCCCGGGAGTTCCGCGAAGGCCTTGCCGGGAACGAGGAGCTTGCCGCGGCGTCGACCGCTGCCGACCAGGACGTACGGGAGGTCCACGACGGCGGAGTCGACGAGCACCGGCCAGCCCTCGGGCAGCCCGATCGGGGTGATGCCGCCGTACTCCATGCCCGTCTCCCCCGTGGCCACGTCCATCGCAGCGAACGAGGCCTTGCGGGCGTCGAGTTGGCGGCGTACGACGCGGTTGACGTCGACGCGGGTCGTCGAGAGCGCCAGGCACGCGGCCAGCCTGCTCTCGCCGCCGCGCCTGCCGGACACCACCACACAGTTCGCGGACCGCTCCAGCAGGTCCTGGCCGTAGTGCTCGACGAACACCGCGGTGTCGGCCCACCGCGGGTCGGTCTCGACGTAGACGATCCGGTCGGCGGGGACGCTGCCGCGCCAGTGGCGCAGGGCGTCGGCGACCGGCGGGACCAGTTCGTCGAGGCAGTCGGGCGCGGGGACGGCCCGGTCGAAGTCTCCGATGGGTGCGCGCATGACCGCACCGTAACAGCCGCCCGGTGGGCGCGGCCGGGGCGTCTCAGTGCACGGGAGGCACCGACACCGCCATGACCATCTCCATGGGCACGGCCCCTTCGTTGCGGTACGTGTGCGGGGTGTTGGCCTCGAAGGACGCGCTCGCGCCCTCGGGTACGCGGTACTCCGCCCCGTCCACGGTGAGTGTCAGCTCCCCCGCCGTGACGTGCACCAGTTCGACCGTTCCGCTCGGGTGCGGGTCGGAGGCGCTGCCCTCCCCGGGCATCAGGCGCCACTCCCACATCTCCAGCGGGCCGGGCGCCTCGACGCCCGCCAGCAGGCGGTTGTAGCTGCCGGCGTCGGTGTGCCAGAGCCGGACGGCCTGTTCGGCGGGGACGATGCGGACCTTCGGGCCCTGCTCGTAGTCGAGCAGGGTGGTGATGCTGATGCCGAGCGCGTCACCGATCTTGACGACGGTGCCGAGGCTGGGATTGGTGCGGGCCTGCTCGATCTGGATGAGCATGCCGCGACTGACTCCCGCACGGGCCGCGAGCGTGTCGAGCGTGAAGCCGCGCTCGGTGCGCCAGCGCTTGACGTTGCGCGCCAGGGACTGGGTCAGCAGGTCGAGGTCCGACACATTCCGTCCAATATTCTGGATGACAGGGTTCACTTAACTGAACTACGCTGGGATGCACCCGATCGTGCACCGAACTGTACTGCGAGGCGTCCCGTGACAGCATTCTTCGCCCTGGCCACGAGCCTCCTGTGGGGCCTGGCCGACTTCGGCGGCGGACTGCTCACGCGGCGCAACCCGGCGCTGACCGTGGTCGTGGTCTCCCAGGCGATCGCCGCGACGGTGCTGGGCGCCGTCGTCGTGGCCACCGGCGGCTGGAGCGAGGCCGGGCCACGGCTGTGGTTCGCCTTCGCCGCGGGTCTGGTCGGGCCGGTCGCGATGCTGTCCTTCTACAAGGCGCTCGCACTCGGCCCGATGGGCGTGGTCTCGCCGCTCGCCACCCTGAGCGTGGCCGTCCCCATCGGGGTCGGCCTGGTGCTCGGCGAGCGGCCGGGCCTGCTCCAGGCCGTGGGAATCACGGTCGCCGTCACCGGAGTGGTGCTCGCGGGCGGGCCGCAGCTGAGAGGCGCCGCCGTGCAGCGGCGGACGATCTGGCTGACGCTTGTCGCCGCCCTCGGTTTCGGCACGGTGTTCGCGCTGATCGCCGAGGCGTCGACCACGGTCACCGGGCTCTTCCTGGCCCTGTTCGTGCAGCGGGTGACCAACGTGGCCGCAGGCGGGGCCGCGCTGTACGTCTCCGCGCGGCGCGGCGGTGCCGTGCTGCCGGAGGCCGGATTCCCCTGGGGCGCGCTGCCGGCCCTCGCCTTCGTCGGTCTCGCGGACGTGGCGGCCAACGGCACGTACTCGGTCGCCGCCCAGCACGGCCCGGTCACAGTGGCCGCCGTACTCGCCTCCCTGTACCCGGTGGTGACCGCGCTGGCCGCCCGCGGCTTCCTCAGCGAACGGCTGCGGGCCGTCCAGGCGGCGGGAGCGGGGCTGGCGCTGGTGGGAACGCTGCTGCTGGCGACGGGCTGAGGAGCCGGCCGCGGGCGACCGGCCGAGCGACGGGAAAGCCTTCAGGGACGCGCGGCCGGGGAACCGGAGTCCTCCGCGTCGCCCAACTGCGCGAGCCCCGCGACGCTCTCCGCGTCGAGGTCCGCCAGCGCCACCAGCTGTTCCGGGGTGACATCGTCCGGTATCGGCACCGGCGCCGGTGTCCGCAGCGGCGGCTGCCAGCCTCCGGCCGGCGTCCACCGGCGTACGACTCGGGCGGGCGCGCCGGCGACCACGGCGTGGTCGGGCACCTCGCCGCGCACCACCGCACCGGCCGCGACCACGACGTTCCGGCCGAGCCGCGCCCCGGGCAGGATCACCGCCCCGGTGCCGATCCAGCACCCGGGCCCGATCTCCACCGGCTCCATCCGCGGCCACTGCTTGCCGATCGGCTGGTGGGGGTCGTCGTAGGAGTGGTTGGTGGAGGTGACGTAGACGTACGGCCCGAAGTAGCAGTCGCTGCCGATGGTGACCGTCGTGTCGGCGATGACATGGCTGCCACGGCCGAGGACGACTCCGTCGCCGATGCGCAGGATCGGGTCGGGGCCGAGGTCGAGATCGGGCATCAGTCCGGCCGTCAGCGTGACCTGCTCGCCGACGATGCAGTGGGCGCCGAGACGGATCCACGGTTCACCGAACACCGTGCCGAGCGGGAAGGCCAGCCTGGTACCTGTTCCCATCGCGCCGAAGCGGAAGCGTCCGGGGTGCTCCGCCGTGACGGAACCCGTGCGCTGCACCCAGGCCCAGCCCGCATGGACGGCGCGCTGCGCGAGGCGGCGCCGCCATGATGAGAACGTGTTCTTGCGCTTGGGCACCCGCTCACCGTACTCAGGCGGTACCGCCCCGATGAGACCGGACGCCTGTGATCTTCACCCCACCGGATGACGTACGGTGCGGGGTGTCGACGACAAGGAGAGGGCGATGACGCACAGGGCGCTGATCACGGGCATCGGGGGCAGGGAGCCGAAGATCGACGGGGAGGCGTTCGTGGCCCCCACGTCCTCGGTGATCGGTGACGTGACGGTGGAGGCAGGGGCGAGCGTCTGGTACGGCGCCGTGGTCCGGGGCGACGTCGAGCGGATCCTCGTCGGGGCGGAGAGCAATATCCAGGACAACTGCACCCTGCACGCGGACCCCGGTTTCCCGGTGACCATCGGCGAGCGCGTGTCCGTCGGCCACAACGCGGTCGTCCACGGGGCGACGGTGGAGGACGACTGCCTGATCGGCATGGGGGCGACCGTGCTGAACGGCGCGGTCGTCGGAGCGGGATCGCTCGTCGCCGCCCAGGCGCTGGTGCCGCAGGGCATGGTGGTGCCGCCGGGTTCGCTGGTGGCGGGGGTGCCGGCGAAGGTGCGACGAGAGCTGACGGAGGAGGAGCGCCGGGGCCTCACGCTCAACGGCACGCTGTACGCGGAGCTGGCGAAGGCCCACCGGGAAGTGCACGGTTGACTTGCTCCTCGGGCTGAAGCCCGAGGATTCTGGCCTTCTCGATCGTTGCTGTGCCGCTACGCGGCACGGTTTCCGGTCGGGAATCCGTGGCTTCCTGTTTCTTCGCGCTGTGCCGGGATCGCTCCTGGTCTTACCGGCGCTCCGCAGGCCGATACCGCCGGTCCGGCGGCCGTCTTGATGTTGAGTGCGGCATTGTGGTCCCGGTCGTGGACGGTGCCGCAGGCGCTGCAGGTCCATTCCCGCACGTCGAGGGGTTTGGGTCCGTCCACGGCGCCGCAGGTGGAACAGGTCTGGGAGGTCGGTGTGAACCGGCCGATCTTGACCAGGGTGCGGCCGTACCGGGCGGCTTTGTACTCCAGCATGCTGATGAACTGTGCCCAGCCGGCGTCGTGCACGGACGTGGCCGGCTTCGTGCGGGCCAGTCCCGCCACCGACAGATCCTCCACGGCGATCCCTTGGTTCTCGGAGATCAGCTTCGTGGAGAGCTGGTGGTGGAACTCACGGCGTGCGTCAGCAACTCTGGCGTGGGCGCGGGCGACCTTCAGGCGGGCCTTGGCCCGGTTCTTTGATCCCTTCTGCTTGCGGGACAGCTCGCGTTGGGCCTTCTTCAGCTTCTTCTCCGCGCGCCGCAGAAAACGCGGGGAGTCGATCTTCGTGCCGTCGGACAGGACCGCGAAGTGGGTCAGGCCGAGATCGATGCCGATGGTGCGGTCGGTCGCGGGCATCCGTGCCTGGTCGGCGGCGGGGTCGGTGTCGATGACGAAGGAGGCGAAGAATCTTCCCGCCGCGTCCTTGATGACGGTGACGGAGGTGGGCGTGGCGGGCAGGGTCCGGGACCACTTCACCTTCACCGCGCCGATCTTGGGCAGGTTCAGACGGCCGCTGCCGGTGATGCTCCAGCGGGCATTGGCGGTGAACCGGATCGCCTGCCGGGCGTCCTTACGGGACTTGAAGCGGGGCGCACCCAGTTTCGGACCCTTGCGGGTGGAGCCCAGGGAGGCGAAGAAGTTGCGGTACGCCATCTCGGCGTCCCGCAGGGACTGCTGGAGCACCACCGCGGAGACCCCGCCCAGCCAGAACCGCTCCCTTGTCTGCTTCGCCTCGGTGATCAGCTTCCGGGACAGCTGCCCGGCCGTCGGGAACGGCTGTCCGGCCTTACGGGCGTCTTCACGGGCGCGGACCGCGTCGTTGAACACGACCCGGGCGCACCCGAACGCCCTGGCCAGCGCGGCCTGCTGAGCGGCATCGGGATACACCCTGAAGGCGTACCGGAGCTGCATGACGATCACACTAGGCACACCGAACCCACATCGTCACCCAGAACATGTGAGCGACCCGTCACCGTCACGCAGCAGCATCCGGCTCCGCCGGAACGCCACCGCGACGCTCCGCGCCGCGACCACAGCATTCGCTTCACCCCCGGCCTGAAGGCCCGAGCACTGCGAATGATTCCCGGTAGCGCGCGGCCAGACCTGTGCGGCCGGTGCACTGCAGGTACGCCGGCACGGCGGGCCCGGTCGCACGACAGGCACGCTCGCGCGGCAGGTCTGCCTCGATCGAAGCCTACTCGGCGGCGCCCACGGTCTCCACCTCGGGCTCCTGCGGGGCAGCCTGCGCCTTCTTCGCCTTGCGCCTGAGCACCAGCATCGACCCCAGCCCGATGAGCACGGCCACCACCAGGCCGAGCCAGGAGAACTTCTTCAGCCAGGACTCGGCGACGACGCCGACGTAGTAGATGACGGCCGTCGTGCCGCCCGCCCAGCAGATGCCGCCGAGCACGTTGGCGGTGAGGAACTTCCAGTACGGCATCCTCAGCACGCCCGCCAGCGGGCCGGCGAAGATGCGCAGCAGGGCGACGAAACGGCCGAAGAAGACGGCCCACATGCCCCACTTCTCGAACGATCGTTCGGCCATGGCGACATGTCCCTCGCTGAAGTGCCTGGGGAACTTCCTCCCCAGCCAGGCGAGCAGCGGTCTGCCGCCCTTGCGGCCGATGGCGTAGCCGATGGAGTCGCCGACGACCGCGCCGGCGGTGGCGCACGCGCCGAGCACGACGGGGTTGACACCGGTGTGCTGCGAGGACAGCAGGGCCGCCGAGACCAGGATGATCTCGCCGGGCAGGGGAATGCCGAGGCTCTCCAGCCCGATGACCAGGGCCACCACGGCGTAGACGGCGCCCGCGGGCACCGTGTCGAGCCACTCCTGGACGTGCACCGCCGGTTCCTCCCCGTTTCGCCTTCGCTTCTTCCCGGGCGCGCCGCGAAGAAGCGCCCCCGGGAAGCCTACCGGCTCGGCACCGAAGGGTGGTGTGCCATGGTTCGGCCGGAGTTCTCCGAGGCGGGACGCGGACGGGTCCCGGGGGCGACCGTGGCCGTGCGGGCGGGATCGCGGGGCGCTCCCTCGGCGAGCTGGGAGACGGGATCGCCGGACGCTCCCCCGGCGAGCTGGGAATCAGGTCGCCGGGCACCTCCCTGGCGACCTGGGACGGGGCGGCGGGCACCTCCCTGGCGACCTGGGACGGGGCGGCGGCTCGGCCGGCGGTCCAGTGCCGGCCAGGGGGTGTCCGTGAGATCACGCCGGGCGCACGGCACGTGGCATCGCACCTCGCCGCGTCTCGTCGGCGGGCGACGACAACGCCGCGATGTGCGGCAGACCCCGCGTCCGCACCCGTGATCGGCCCGACGGGCCCCTAACCTCGATCTTTCCTGAGGGTCCGCCGACGGAGTCGGTGGACCCTTTCGCTTTCCGGAGCTGACCGTGGGCAGGCCAGCGGCCCGGTTGTCGCATC